>JALYVR010000796.1 GCA_030853145.1 Chloroflexota bacterium
CAATGGCTGTGGGCATGGCCTTCGCCCTGCGCGCGAAGCTGAGCACGCGCCGGGTCTTCGCGCTCATCGGCGATGGTGAGTGCAACGAAGGGAGCATCTGGGAGTCGATTCTATTGGCAGGCAACCAGCAACTGGCGAACCTGACCTGTATCGTCATCAACAATCACAGCAGCTCGCTGAACTTTGGCGACCTGGCCGCGAAATTCGCCGCCTTCGGATGGGCCACGGTGACGATCAACGGGCGCGCCCACGAACAGATCTATGACGCGCTGGTGCAGGTCGATGCCAACCGCCCGACGGCCGTGATCGCCGAGATCATAGAGCATAAGGAGAAGTCACAATGAGCACATCCATGCGCGAACAAATGGGCCTGACCGTCGGTGAGCTTTTCGAGCGCGACGAACGCCTGGCCTTGTTGCTGGCCGAGATAAGCACGCCATACTTCCAGAAATTGCTGCGCGCCTATCCAGAGCGCGCCCTCAACCTGGGCATCCTTGAACAAACACTGGTAGGCGTGGCGGCAGGCATGGCCCTGGAAGGCTTTATCCCGGTGCTGCACTCGATTGCGCCGTTCCTGGTGGAGCGCCCCTTTGAGCAGATCAAGGACGACTTCTGCTATCAAGGCCTGCAAGGGAACTTCATCAGCATCGGGGCCTCCTACGACTATAGCACCGAGGGCATGACCCACCACGGTACCGGCGATGTGCAGATATTGCGCAGCCTGCCCGGCATGCAGATCGTCGTGCCGGGGAGCGCCAGCGAGTTCGATCGCCTCTTCCGCCAGGCCTACGCGAACGGATTTCCCACCTATTACCGCCTGAGCGCGCACAGCAATCCTGTCGAGTATCCCATACAATTCGGGAGACTTGAGGTGCTGAAGCAGGGCAGCCGCGCCACGATTATCGCCGTCGGTCCCGCGCTCGCCCGCGTCCTGCCCACCGTTGAGCAACTCGATGTCACGCTCCTCTACTGCACAACCGTTGCCCCCTTCGACGCCGAAACTCTGCGCGCGACCTGCCAGGCAAGCGATATCATCGTGGTCGAGCCGTACTACGAAGGCGTGCTCGTCCCCGACATCTGCGCGGCCCTCAAGCACATGCCTATCCGCGTCGAAGCCATCGGCGTCCCCCATAAGGTGCTGTCACACTACGGCACCTCTGAACAGCAGGATGAAGCCATCGGCTTCACGGAACAGGGCATTCGCCGACGGATCGAAGAGTTTTTGCAGGCTGTGCCGTAGGGCGTGGCTTGCCTCGATGGGGCTAGTTTTGCCGCTGGCCTGCGCCCTGCTTACCATGCCCTACGAGACGCCACACATCGTGAAGAATTCGGCGCGCAGGGCCGGGTCGTTCTCATACTCGCCGCGCCAGAAGGTAGTGTGCGTCAAGGGGGCCGTCTCCTTGACGCCGCGCATCGCCATGCAGAGATGGTGGGCCGAGAGATACACGGCGACACCGTGCGGCTGCAACTGCGCGTTCAGGGTATCCGCTATCTGCTGGCCCAGGCGCTCCTGAACTGAGAAGCGCCTGGCAAAGAGGCGCACCAGCCGCGTGAGTTTGGAGATGCCGATAATGTGCTCGTGCGCGATGTAGCCCACGTAGGCCTGACCGTAAAAAGGCAGGGCGTGGTGCTCGCAGAGCGCGTAAAAGGGGATGGGTCCTTCAATGACCTGGCTCAGGCGGCAGTCGGCACCTCCCCGGCACTCGGTGTCGAAGATCTTGATGAGTTTGGGGTCGCCCTCGTAGCCCTCGGTCGAATCAAGCAGCGCCTGCAAGAAACGCTGCGGCGTCTCACGCGTGCTGGCTGTGTTCAGGTCCATGCCAAAGGCGTCAAAGATTTCCGCGATGTAGCCTTCGAATTTCTGCATCTGCCCCTCCGAGATATGCCGTCGGCGCAAGTGTAGCTCCAGATCCATATCATCTACGTCTCGATCAAGAGACATGTTGTTATCCTCCGTTTATCTACATTGTTTTCAGTGTATGCAATAGTGTATCACGCTATCCGCGTAGGGACTGGTGCGCCGCTCGCCTGTGCCCCGGTCCCTACGCGAATAGGGGAATGCATCAACAGATACATAATTGACGTTCAAAGAGCACGCATGGTATACAAGAAGAGTGTAAGGAGACGAACAGCCTACGGAAGGAAAGCGATCAATGAGAAGCGAGATCATACCGAGCAGCGCTATTTCTACCAGCAGAAGACGATCCGCGGATGTTGACGCGCAGGCGTTGGCGACAGAGCTGCGTGCGCAGATTCGCGGCGAGGTGCGTTTCGATGCTGGCAGTTGCGCCCTCTATGCGACTGACGCCTCCAATTATCGGCAGGTGCCGGTAGGGGTGGTCATCCCCAGGGACGCTGACGACGTTGTGCGGACTGTTGCCGCCTGTCGGCGGTATGGCGCGCCGGTTTTAGCGCGCGGTGGCGGCACGAGTCTCGCCGGGCAGTGTTGCAACGTCGCCGTCGTGATGGATATGTCGAAATACATGCGTGGCATCATTGAGCTAGACCCCACGCGGCGACTGGCGCGCGTCCAGCCCGGCAT
>JALYVR010000128.1 GCA_030853145.1 Chloroflexota bacterium
GCCCGCCACTATATCGCCATCTTCTGGTGGCGCAAAGCTGCCCTGCGCGAAGCTCTGCATGAGAACTGGCGCCCCCCGCAGGACGTACTCGACCGCGTGGTTGCGGGCAAGATTCCCGATCCCGCAACCTCTAACCTTCCCCTGGAGGCGCTACGGAAGCAATACGATCTGTTAGCATAGGGAGAGGGACGCAGGCGGGTATTGGCCAATGGGGAGCGCCCCGTCCACCCGCGCCCTGGATGCATCCCTATGATCTCTCTCTGCCCTGTTGTAGCAAAGCTTCGGCGAAGCCGGCCCCGTATTCTTTCTTGCGATACCATTTCACGACCAGAGGTGTAGGCTTGACGAGATGCGTGTCCTTATGGCGCTCGACCATCTCTGGTGTCCAGCCCTCTTGAAAATAGAGGCCCGCGTAGCGTTTCAGCGCTTCTTCGAGACCGCGATTGATGGTGTCATCAGTGACGACACGCTCTCCGTCGCGCATCTCGAAGAGCGGGATATACAGGTCGGTGCGGTGCTTGCACATTTTCAGGTAACCCTCGTGCGTGAGCGTTAAGCCGTAGAGGCCATCCTGGCAGGGGAAGAGCGGGCAACCAGCGCATACAGAGGCATACGAGGTGCCGACTTTGCCATCTTTGATGATGACCTGCGCGCCATTCTGTAAGTGAAATACAGGGGATGGGGAGCCAATATTGCCCGGAGGGGCCGTCCAGGTACTTTCCTTGCTGTGCCGGCTGACAATGGGTATCACCTCGTCCATGCTCACAAAATTGCGTTTCCAGAACTCGTAGCCCGGATATTCGTAATAGACCAGTTCGAGTATTTTGAGCGTGACATCCCCGATCTCTGTAATCAGCGAGAGCATTGGCTCGATCTGGTCAAAATTCTGGCGCATCAGCACCATATTGATCTGAATGGGAAATCCCAGTTGCTTCGCCGCCGCGATCCCCGCTCGCACTGCGCTGTACATCGCGGGCGAGGTCTGAGTCATATGTACATAGGAGGCGGGATCGGCGGCATCCATGCTGATTTCAAGGCTGCTCAGGCCGCCGGCTCGTAAACTGGGGGCGATGGTTGACAGGTTCCAGCCATTGGTGATGATACGCGTCTCCCGGAAGCGGGTTGATGAGAACTGAATGATATCTGTAAGATCTTTGCGTAAGGTTGGCTCGCCACCGGTAAATTTCACCAGCTCAAAGCCCATCTGACTCAAGCGATCAAGGATCATTTTTAAGGACGCCGAGTCAAGATTATGCGCGATGGTATAGCCATTCTCACCCCAGGGCGCGCAGTAGATACAGCGCATGTTGCAGTCCCCATACAGGCTGACTCTGAGGTGAGGGAGACTTGTCTCCAAGCCCCCCGGTACCGTGTCCATAGCTTCTCCCACGATAATACAATAGAACGCACTACAAGGAGCAATCCCACATCCGCGTAGGGATCCGGCAAGCCGGGTCCCTACGCGGCCTCGCTTGCGCGGCCAGGGGGGAGGCGGACGCAGCAAGCCGGGTCCCTACGCGGTCAAATGCATAAACCCAACCTTAACGCATATGCTATACTTATAACAAGAATAATCCGACAAACAAGCACACTTCGATTCGCGACAAGTGATGGAGGAGACTTTAGCGATGGATAAGCTTATTGCCAGAGGTCTGGGAGCCAGTTCGGGCAACTATACCGGTCGCATTCGCGTCATGCACCATCCAGACGAGCTTGATCAGCTTCAGGCAGGCGAGGTGCTGGTGGTAAAAAGCAGCAATCCGGCCTGGACTCTGGGCATGCTGAAAGCTGGAGCCGTGCTCAGCGAGTTGGGCGGGGTGATCTCCCACTCGGCCATCGTGGCCCGTGAAATGGGCATCCCCTGTATTGTGGGTGTGAAGAACGCCACATCCGTCCTTGTCACCGGCATGACCGTGCGCGTCGATGGGGAGAAAGGCGATATCTACACGGCCAGAGACGACTAGCCATCTTTTTCTCGACCCGGCAAAGAAACACTGTGCAGCGTCTGCTTTCTCCCAACGCGCCTGGTATAGCTCACGTTTCGCTTGTCGTCTTCCCCTTCTTGAACAGCACAGAACAACCCGTAGGCACAGTCCTATGGGTTGTTCCGCTCGGTTCTTGCACCTAACGCTCTCAACATGATCTTCTGCGCGCTAGTTAAGCCCCTGGCATTGGTGATATCCATCCGCTCATACAATCTATCGCTTCTCAAGGTATCAAGGCACTCGCCCGCCTGCACATCCCAGAGGCGGATGGTCCTGTCATGGCTGCCACTGGCCAGGATCGTCCCATCGGTATTGAATTTCACAGAGTAGATCCTGCCTGTGTGTCCCCGGAGTACGTGGAGACAGGTTCCTGTGTGTAGCTCCCATACACGAATTGTCTGATCATCGCCCGCGCTTACCAGCACCTGCCCGTTGGGACTACAGGCCACTGAATAGACTCTACTATGATGGCCGAGCAGCGTCCGTAGCAACTGGCCGGTCCCCATGTCCCAGATGCGCACCGTCTGGTCGTCGCCGCCACTTACGAGGAAGCGACCATCCAGGCTAAAGGCCAGCGAATAGACGCGGCTCTCATGTCCATGCAGGACACGCAGGCAGGAGCCGGTGCTCATCTCCCACACATGGATCGAGCGATCCTCGCTGCCGCTGGCCAGCACCTGGCTATCGGGACTGAAGGCCACCGAGTAGACGCGGTTGTTATGCTTTGCCAGAGTGTAGAGGCGCTGCTTTTTCTGAATATCCCACACCAGGACGGTCTGATCATCGCTACCACTGGCCAGCAGCTTGCCATCAGGACTGAAGGCGGTGGAGCGGATACGCTGGGTGTGTCCCGGCAGGGTTTCCAGGGCGATACCCGTGTTGACCTGCCACAGGCGCACTATCTCATCCTCGCTGCCACTGGCCAGCAATTCGCCATCGGGACTGAAGTTCACGCAGCGCACGCGATGGGCGCCAGCGTGCAGAGAGCGGCTACAGGTCCGGGCCTCCATCTGCCACAGGCGGATCACCTGGTCTTCGCATCCACTGGCCAGCAGGGTACTATCCGGGCTAAAGGCCACATCCCAGACCCAATCGTTATGACCTTGCAAGGTATAGCGGCATTGACCGCTCTGCACCTCCCAGATACGCATCGTCTGGTCATCGCTGCTGCTGACGAGCCACGAACCCTCGGCGTTGAACGCCACATCCCAGACGCGGCTGGCATGGCCATGCAGGGTATACAGGTGTTGTCCGGTGCCGGTTTCCCAGATGCGCACCGTGCGGTCTTCGCTGCCGCTGGCCAGCAATTCGCCATCAGGGCTAAAAGTCACGGCATAGATTCTGCTCGTGTGGCCCGGCAAGGTCTGAAGGCAGCGGCCCGTCTGCACCTCCCAGATGCGTACCGCCTGGTCTTCGCTGCCGGTGGCCAGCAGCTTACTATCGGGACTGAAGGCCACCGTCCAGATCCAGCTTGTATGCTCAGGAAGCATGCTAAGAGCCTCACCGGTGTGCGCATTCCAGAGCCGCACCGTCTGGTCCTCGCTGCCACTCGCCAGCACGGGGCCGTCCGGGCTGAAGGCCACCGAGTAGACCCTACTCTCGTGTCCCCGTAAGACGAAGCAGCAGCGGCCTGTTTGTACATCCCAGATACGCACCGTCTGATCGTCGCCCCCACTGGCCAGCAACGTGCCATCATGGTTGAAGGCCACCGATTTGATACGGTTCTCGTGTCCGCTGAGCGCTCTCAGCAGCAGGCCTGTGCCGGTATCCCAGAGTCGCACTGTCTGATCATGGCTGCCGCTGGCCAGCAGCTTGCTATCGGGACTGAAGGCCACCGAGCGCACCCAGTCGGTATGGCCCTCGCAAGAGTGGACCGGCTGGCCGCTACCCGCTCCCCACAGGCGCACCTCCCCGCTGGCGGTCCCCGCCGCCAGCAGGGCGCCATCATTGCTGAAGGCCACCGACATGACACTCCCAAACGTATCGGCGAACACAGACATCGTGAGGTCGCTGTCCACAAAACTAACCCCCGGCAACGCCGTCTTGGGCAGATACGCCTGGCGCACAACCAGGTGCGACAGATCGAAATTGCTGAGGTCGGCCCGCAACTGAATCAGCAGGTTCAGCAAATTGCCAGCGGCGTAGTTGGGGGCGCGGTCGTTGCGCTGCTGTAAGCGCGCAATCATACCTTTGAGCTTCTGCACGCTTTCTTCTTGACCATACATGAGGAGCAGGTGCCTGACCGACGGCTCAAGGATGCGGCGGACCTGGCCCTCGCGCGCAAAATCTTTGGCCTGGCCCTTCATAAGCGCGTGGCTGGCAAGGAGGCGAAATTCCTCAGCCTCGATATCCCGATAGACCTCTTCGAGAAACTCTTCGATTACATAGTCCATGATCACCGGTTGCAGGCTCAGCCGCTCTCCACCCTCGATCATTGAGCGGCGACGCAGCGATTCTAAGGCTTCTTGCAAGGAGCGCATCGAGATGGAGGGGACGATGTTGGCACCTAACTCCTGCACAGTGACGGCATCCTGTTCAACCGCCAACCAGTACATCAACTGCTGTTCCTGCCGCGACAGGCGATGGAATTGCTGAGCGAGCAAGGTGTAGATATCGCCAAAGACGGTCCCACCCTGCCGCAAAAAAGCGTCGATATTGCCGCCAAACAATTCGCGAATCGACGAGGAGACCAGCTTCAGCGCCAGGGGATTGCCTGAGTAGTGCCTGATGAATTTTGCCAGCGTAGCCTCGCTGCCTTCCAGGCCTTCCTCTTCAATAATCCTGCACCCCTCGGTCAGTTCAACGCCAGGAATGCCCATAGAGCGGATCTGCAGGCGGATACCTTCCAGGCGCGGTATCTCGCGGGGCTTCTCTCTGCTGGTAAGTATCAGGCAACTCTGGTGTTCGGATTCGCCTATGCGTTGCAGCAACGTGCCATATCCCGCGTACCCCTCTTTGTAATCGCCAGCCCAGTTTTCAGGCTTTAAGACGGACTCGAAGTTATCCAGGATCAGTAAACAACGCTGCGTGCGCAGGTGATTGATCAGAACGGAGATCAGTTCATCTTCGCTGGTGAGGAGATCCGTCCCCTGTTGATCCGAGATAAAGTGGATGCACTGCTCTAGAATGTTCTTGAGGGGCGGAACGCTTTGCAGCGAGCGCCAGAAGACACAGTCGAAAGCATCTTTGACCTGCCTGGCGCCCTTGGAGGCCAGCGCGGTTTTGCCCATGCCGCCGATCCCCAAAATTGAGATGACCTTGCAGTGATCCTGGACAATCCACTGCTCTAAATGGGCCAGTTCTTTCTGTCGCCCATAGAAACGGCCCCCGCTAGGAGCTTCACCCCAATCAAAGCGCCGATGTCTGCTCTCAGACACCCCTGACCCGCTCTCTTCTGTCCCACCTCCGCCATCCCTGTAGAGCAGACCACGAGCTCCCTGCTCGCGCACAACCTTTGTCGCAGGGGTCTGCCCGCTCTCCCCTCTCTCCTCGTCATCCTCAGGACGGCCAAGCGAGCCAGGTTCAAGCTCTAGATTCTGCTCATAGCGTTCAATCAGTTCCTGAGACGGCATACTGCTCCCGGTCTCAACGGCCGACAGATAGCTCTTGGTATAGCCCAGGCGCCGCGCGAAAATGGTCAGCGATATGTTTTTCTGCTGCCGCGCGGCTCTCATACGCGCTCCTACTGAAAGCTCACCGTTATCCTGTGCCAGTATCTGTTTATCTTTCCGTCCCATGATTGCCCCTAGCAGAAAACAAACAATAAATAGCGACAAACTACTTGACAACCACAACTTGTAATGTTATTACTCTACTGTAAGACAATTCATACTATCGAACATACACAGTGTATTTTACCGCACAAGCTTACTCTGTTCACTCGTAAAATGCTTTTAATATTAGAGCCACTCTAGTATAAATCCTAACAAACAAAAAAGTCAATAGTTAGCCAGTAAATCAACAAACATAAAAAACCCTGTAACGAAACAATTGTATGGATATTTTCAAACGAAGGGCTAGAGATAGTTACATTGTTTCCTGTAAGCGTGATGCTGGTCATCGTGTAGCGCGGTTACTCCTTCTAGTGCCTCCTATTAACCTGTCAAGTGGAGTTATGCACGACGGCAAAAGGAGAGAATGATGAACACCTTAGTTCTATACGGGGTTGCCTCCTACGATAATGAGCCTGAAGCTGAGTTTTTTGAACGGCATAACGAGTGTATCAAGGCTGCGGCCAGGAAGACCATCCCACGCGGGTTCTTTCGCGAGGAAGAGGTTGACCTGGAGATCGATGAGTTGGAGCAGCGTATCCGCTGGAAACTCCTGTGCGTCCTCAGGAAGAAGCGCCCTATCGAGAACCCGCGCGCGTACATCTACACGGTAGCCACGACGAGCGCCATTGATATGATACGCTGTCACAAGGAGGTCATCCCCCTGCCACTAGATGAATATGGTGAATTGTCGCAGGGCTGTATGCAAGGGGCGATCAGCGAAATGCTGCAAGATCCCGCCTGGATATGCGAAATCAACGAGGGGGCAACGGAGCGATTGGCGAAAGTCGCTCGCGTTATCAGCAGGCTGCCTCCCTCGCAGCGCCGCGCCATCATCTGCTACTTAAATGAGCGGCTGGACGATGTGCGTCCCCTGGTACGCATGCTCAGAACTCTTGGATGCGCGGTCGAATCTGTGAACTGGCCTGCTGAGAAGCAAGAGGCCCGCAATCTCAAGGCATCGGTCTCCATTGCACGCAAGAAGGTGCGTGAACAGCTGGAAGAAGCTGTTATAGCATAATAATCGCTTGCTTAACGATTTTTACAGTTTATATGGTATATACGAGGTAGGGGGGGTAGGGGCGCGGTTTACAAGCCCCTACCCCCTACCTCTTTCGTCCGGTTGCGCCTTCCCTAGCCTTTTTCATGCGCCCGCGAAAAATCTCCCCTGCGAAAGCCATCGTCCTATCGATACACCCTTCAAGCGTGGCCCCCTTTCGTGTACGGGCGCCGCTTCGGCTCCCCTTGCCCGCCGACAAGGCCTGCGCCCTAGAAGCGGCGCCGCGTAGGAGCGAGCCCAACAGCCACGCCCTACGGACTTGACACGCAATGGATAATCTCAGTACAATAACGTCTGGCATACGCAAAAGACCGCCAGCAATGCAGCATCTTTGCATTGATAGACGTGGATTGATGTGGTTGGTGGCTCGCGCCGCGAGATAGCTTAGATGCAGAACGCGCGGCAAGACGAGCCGGGAGGAGTTCTTCGCGCCTTGGATGTACATGTAGAGCATATCGAACGTGAACTCGAACAGACCCTCAAAGACTATTTTGGACACGAGGCCTTTCGCGCCGGGCAGCAAGAAGTTATAGGACACGCCCTGGCCGGGCGGGACGCTTTCGTATTGATGCCCACCGGCGGCGGGAAGTCGCTGACCTACCAGTTGCCGGCCCTGCTGCTGCCTGGCCTGACGGTGGTGGTCTCGCCGCTGATCGCGCTGATGCAGGACCAGGTAGACCGGCTGTTAGCTAACGGCATCGCGGCGGCGTTCATCAATAGCTCGCTCAGCACCTATGAGCGAACCCGGCGCGAGCGCGAGGTGGCTGCCGGCAGACTCAAGTTACTCTATGTCGCCCCTGAGCGACTCGTGAGTGACTCATTTCTCCTCTTCCTCGACGAGATCCAGCGCAATGTGGGCCTGTCGCTACTGGCGGTCGATGAGGCGCACTGTGTCAGCGAGTGGGGGCACGATTTTCGCCCGGAGTATCGCCAGTTGGGCAAGCTACGCGCGCGCTACCCAGGTGTACCCATGCTGGCACTCACGGCGACGGCGACCGAGCGCGTACGCGACGATATCCTCACGCAACTTCGCCTGCGCAGACCGCACATCCACATCGCCAGCTTTGATCGCCCCAATCTCTCCTACGAGGTGCGCCCCAAGAGCCAGAAGTCCTATAGAGAGTTGCTGCACCTGCTCCGCGATTACGGCGATGCCCCGGTGATCATCTACTGTCACAGTCGCAAAGGCGTCGAGACGCTTCACGCCTCTCTTGAACAGGATGGCATTCGCTCCCTACCCTACCACGCGGGCCTGACAAACGAGCAGCGTGCCGCGCACCAGGAGCGCTTCATTCGTGACGATGTGCCGGTGCTGGTGGCGACCATCGCCTTCGGCATGGGCATCGGCAAGCCAGATGTGTGCGCGGTGATCCACTACGATCTGCCGCGCAACCTCGAAGGTTACTACCAGGAATCCGGCCGCGCGGGCCGCGATGGGCAGCCCGCGCAGTGCATTCTCTTCTTCAACTATGGCGATCGCATCAAGATCGAGTACCTGATCGGCCAGAAGCCTGATGAGCAGGAGCAGCGCATCGCTATGCAGCAGTTGGCGCAGGTCATGGCCTACTGCGAAAGCAGCGTATGCCGCCGCCGCGTCCTCCTGGGCTACTTTGGCGAGAGAGTGCAGGAGGAGAATTGCGGCAACTGCGATAACTGCATGCGCGAGGTAGTGATAGAGGACCGCACGCTTGACGCGCGCAAGTTCCTGTCGTGTATCTATCGCACACAACAACGCTTCGGCATGCGGCACATCGTGGATGTGCTGCGCGGCGCCAATACGCAGAAGATTCGCGATAATGGTCACGATCGAGTCTCGACCTACGGCATCGGCAGAGATTTGAGCGCGGACGAGTGGCTGCGCGTCGGCCGGGCCTTGCAGCAGCAGGGGTTGTTGAGCGAGAGCACCGATGGCTTCCCGATACCCAGGTTGAACGCCCTATCGCGCGAGGTCCTGCTCCAGCAGCGCATCGTCGAGATCCCCAGATCCGTTGAAGCGCTGACGGCGCCCGTCGAAGAGGTCGAGACGACGCAGGCCACAGGTTCCAAACGCCCGCGCCAGGAGAAGGCGCGCGCCCGCATTACTCTGGCGCCCGAAGAGGTGGAACTATTCCAGCACCTGCGCGCCCTCCGCAAGCAGCTCGCCGACGACCAGGGCGTGCCGCCCTATGTGGTGTTCCCGGATACCAGTCTGGAGGCCATGGCCCACCAGCGGCCCGTGAGCCAGGCGCAGTTCTCCGAGATCCCTGGCGTGGGCCGCAACAAGCTACAGGCCTATTTCGCGATTTTTACCGGCGCCATCCGCGCCTACTGCGAGGAGCATGCTATCCCCATAGAGGAGCCTCCCCAGGACGAGCCGGCTCAGGAGGCGGCGCCCCCACGCCGACCGGCGCCGCCAGCCATGACATTCGTGCCCACGCGCCAGGTCACGCTGGAACTCTATAAGCAGGGCCTGAGCCTGGAGGAGATCGCCCACGAGCGCAATCTCAAGCCCACGACCATCGAGAACCACATCGCGGAACTCATCGAAGGCGGCGAGGTCCTTGACATCGAAGGCCTGGTCTCTCCCCAGCGCTGCAAAGTCATCGCCGACGCCTTCCAGCAGGTCGGCGATGCCCAGCTTTCGCCCGTCAGAGAGCTGCTAGGCGAAGACTATTCCTATGGCGAGATCCGCCTCGTGCGCGCCCTGATGCGCCAATCCCAGGAAACGGAGGCGAACCCGTAGGGCGAAGCTCTATCGGCCTTGGAACAAGGCACCGGCATGCCACCTTCCCTAATACGACACAGGCATGTGATGTCGGCCTTGGAGCAGGGCACCGGCATGGGAGCGAAAAGGGCGATGGCATGTGATGTCGGCCTTGGAGCAGGGCATCCGCAAGCCACCTTCCTTAATACGACATAGCATGTGATGTCGGGCTTGGAGCAGGGCACCCGCCAGGGATGCCCGTACATATCTGACCAGGTGGGGTTGGCATAGCGATGGGGAGCCGCACTCGTGGCAGGTTCCAGTGCTGATCCAGCGATTCGTACG
>JALYVR010000129.1 GCA_030853145.1 Chloroflexota bacterium
CATTCGTTTCGAGAAATATCCTGAAAACCTGCTGGTTTGGCCATGCTGTGAAACTCATAAGGCCCTCGCTTTGGTGAATAAAAACCATTATCCCGTTTAATTGCTCCCCTCCTGCACCCGTTCAGCACGTACTGCCAGCAGTATACCCTGTGCCAGCGCGGTCAGCGCGAGCAGCAGCATAAGGTGCCTGGCGACCTGCGTATCCGTTGCGCCGGAGAAGTGTTGCAGCAGCGCGCACACAAAGGCGATGCCAAACAGGATGAAGAGCAGCGCGCGCTCCCTGAGCAGAAACGGGCGTATCAGCCACAGGAAGGAGAGCGCGGCAGCGACCACAAGCCCACCTGTAACCAGGGTATCAAGCAGCGAGTTGACGTTTATTCGCTGCATTGAGAGCAGGGTGGCGAGCCAGCCCTGGATATCCCCCAGGCCCAGGCCGAGAAAAGCAAAGGTCATCACAAGCATTGCCAGCCCTGTAGAGAACAGGATACCGCGCGCAGCGATACTCTGTATTTTAGTGCTTGCGACGGCGGCGGTCAGGAACGCGAGTAGAGAGAGGCCAGAGGCGGCAAGGAATACCAACCCATAGGGAATGGGGGGTGGCTGGCTTAAAACGCCTAGCGCGAACACGCCGCTGGCGAGCGAGACCAGCAGCAGCAGGAGCGCTGTCGTGATGAAGCTTTTTGTCCACACCGGCGCTCTGGACGTAGCGCTCCCTGATCTGGAAGGTAGAGGAGCGGGAGCCGCAGTATCTGGAGGTCGGGAAACAGGAGCAGGGGCGCTACGTTGCACGGCGACCGTGGGTTCCTGGTGTGAAAATGGGGCGGTGGGTGTAGCAGGAGATGTCGCGTTATAGGTGGGCATGGTTGGCGACAGGACAAGAGGCGCATTGTTCCCGGCGCGGTCAGGCGGCATGTACTGCGTGGGAGCCGATGCATCCGCTACCGACCGCGCCGGGCCAGGGGTCGCGACCATCTGCTGGCTGATGCGTATCAGGACCTGCTGTACCTCCATAGCGCTGGCGGGCCGCTGCTGCTCGTCGAGAGCCACCAGGCGCTGGACGAGCAGTTCCAACTCAGGAGGAACCGAGGGATTATACTGGCGAATTGGCTGGAATAAGAAGCGATCCGCCGCGTGATAGGGGTCCTGGCCCGTGAGGCAGCAGTGCAGCGTCGCGCCCAGGCTGTAGAGGTCTGAGCGCGGGTTTGTCTGCGCCACGCCGTGCTGCTCTGGTGGCGCGTATCCTGGTGAGCCCAGAAAGACGGTATCCTGTTGCTGGCCCTCCTTGAAGATACGCGCAATCCCGAAATCAATCAGGAAGACGTGTCCGTCCGGCGTTACCATCACATTGGCCGGCTTCAGGTCCCGGAAGATGATCGGCGGCCTCTGCTGGTGGAGGTAGATGAGGACCGCGCAGAGCTGGATCGCATATTTGAGTACCAGTGGGACCGGAAGCGGCTTGCCCCCAGTTTCTTTGAGGAGTTGCAAGAGCGTTTTCCCGTCGATGAAATCCATCACCAGGTAGTAGCGCCCGTCCTCGCTGAAGGCGTCATAGATGCGAGGCAGGTTGGGATGCGAGAGCGAACTCAGCAGCCTGGACTCTTGCTGAAATCGCTCTGTTGCTTCCATGAGATCCGCACCGCTCAGGTTGTGCTGGCTCATCTCCTTCAGAGCGACGTAGCTCCCGCTTGCCCTGGTAGCACGGGTATCCCTTGCACGATAGACGGCGCTCATCCCTCCCCGGCCCACAAGACCGGCAATGAGGTAACGCTGATGGAGAAGCGACTGGGGAGTAAGCCTTCCAGTCTGATTATCGAAAACGGCCATGGCGCGCCTCCCACGAATATTTTGTCTGCGGTATTGTAAATAAGGTAACCCTTGAAACTCATACATTGCTTGACACAGCAAGTATAGCGAACGTGAAGGGAACGGTCAATTGTGTAGTTCACAGTGTGATAGTCAAAAACCGCACATTCGGGAGTAGGGCGCCTATACCGCTACAGTGATTGACGCTTGCAGGATCTCTTTTTCTATTTCCTGCCATACTCTTTGTTCGGCTACCTGTTGATTGATGGCTACGCCTTGTTCAGCAGCCCTCTTGAGAATAACGATCAGTCGCTGATGAAAATTGGCGAAGTAGGGCCTTTGCACATCCTCAGGTGGCATGACTCCAAGTTCGATGCTCGCTGGCTCATAGAATTGCTCTGGATCGAATGCTAAGGTAAGCAGGTTGGCGTAGTTCTGAATGAGATTCTGACGCGATTGCGTAAAATAGTGTGGCTGTGTGCTACAGATACACAGACAGCCGGCAATGCCATCGATGTGGCGGATAGGCGTGGCATACGCGCTGTTCAGCTTCTCGACCAGCAGCGTAGGGTAATGCAGGTGATCCTTTTTAGCATCCTGGATGGTTACCGCGTGCCCGGTTGCCACCACATAGCCAGAGAGCGTCTCAATGCCGAGCAGGAGGGGCCAGCGACCCCAATTCCTGTCCCAGGGCTTTGTGCTCTGCCCTAGATGGATATTCAGGCTGCGCACTTTGTTTTCAGGCCCTGGAGGAGTGCAGTTTATAATGGTGATTACCATGCCCAGATGATGCGGATCGAGTTGTTGAAGGCTTTGCTGTAAAATGAGGTTGCAGATGGTCCAGAAGCGCAGCATGGGCGCCGTGGAGACCACAGCTTGTAGAACGTTGGCGTAAAACTGTGGGTAGGGATAGGCCAGCGGTTCGTCTTCTCCCTCGCTGCTCTGCTCGGCGAATTCTGGGAATTCTTCCCGAATGAGTTTCAATAATGGGGATGCATGCTCCGGTAGCGCGGAAAGCAATTGCTGTAGATTGTGGGCGCGCGGGTTCGATTCGTTGTTCGCCCAGCGTGTTAAGGTGACGGGACTGATGCCTAACGAAGTGGCGATGTGCCGCCGCTCCTGCACATTCTCAATGATTGTTCCCAGCACGGTACGCCACTTTTGGAGTTCTGACATGCTCTTACCTCAGTGTGCTTGTTCTCTTTTAATTTCTAGTGTTTAGCGTAGCGTGTTGAGAACAGTATGTCAATTATTTTTTCATAAAGAAATAGGGACAGAAGAATAAAAGTAAAATAATGTACATAAAAATTTTCTCAGCATATACCATACCTGGTTCTTAAGCGGGTCTAAAAAGATATGCAGAGGAGCCTCATCAAACAAACGATGATGAGGCTCCTCTTTTATATGTTCTTTTGGGGAGCTGACTCTATAGAGCTTATTAGCTGTAAAGTTTCTTAGGAAGAACAGATACAGGTGTCAAGGAGATGTATACGATATTTACGCTTTGCTACGTACTAACTGACCTTGCAGAGTGCGTAGCGCGCCCAATAAAATGCAGAGGAGCGCCACCTGTGTGAGAAAAAAGTTCGTGTCACTGAAGGTGACGTTTGGGATAGCGAGTAAGAGCTGGATGGTTGGGGCGAGACCGAAGAGGAGCGTTGGGCCGGGCTGCGTCTTCCAGCAGGAAGGGCGTAGCCACCAGATGAGCACGCAGAGGATGGTCGCGGTAGCGGCTACACCGCTCTCCAGGGTACTCAATCCACGTGTATCAGCGGCGGCCAGGAAATAGGCCAGGATGACGGCGGCGCTGCCCCCGATGAAGGCGAATCCGAAGAACCAGCTATCCCAGCGGTGCAGCGCGGTATGTTCAATTGAGAAGCAGATATACGCGCCAAGCAGGGCGCTGCTGCTGGCGGCATTAAGGTGCGCAATGACCGGCGCGTTGACATTCAGAGGAAACAGGGTGATGATGAAATTGATACTGACGAAGACGACCCAGAGGCAGCCGAAGATCCCTCCCAGGCGTGCCCATAACGAGCGAGGGCGCATGGCGATGATGAACCAGCAAGGGGCGATCAGCACGACATGGCTCAGCAGCACCCAGGAGCCAGCGTATAAATCATTCTGCCAGCCCTGGGTCACTGCGCTCTCCGCGCTCAATCCGAGCGCGAGTATCAGCGCAAATATAACGATGAAGCGCGGAGTCCAGATGATAGCCGGTGGAGATGCTGCCTGCTCCTCATTTCTGGTCATTGGCTGCGTATTGGACTCTCCAGCTTGCTCGATTCCTGCTTGGGTTGTGCGCTCCGCCATAAGAACTCCTGCTTGTCGCCTCCTCTGTTGCCAGGTTGTTCCGTATATGAATTTCCTCACGCCAACTCATAAGAGGGAGCAGCCTGATTATAAGCCGTTCCAAATCAATAGTCAACGCATATCGTGTACGGGCGCCACTAGCACGCGTCCTATTCATCATCAATTCTGCATGCCCATCAGGTTCCCGCTCTCGTAACGCCGCAGGCCTAATGAGAACATGGCGACGGCGAGCGAGGTGATCAGCAGCGTGAAGCCGAACATGGCAGCCAGTAGGGGCAGGGTGACCTGGTGCAGCAACTGTAGGGGCACGAACGAGATGAAGCCTGCCGGGACTACCGTGAAGAGCAGCACCTTCACGAAGCCGTGGAAGATATTCATCGGGTACGTGCTGAAGGAGACCAGCGCGCCCAGCATCTGCTGTGCCAGGCCCTCGACGTTGCCCAGGAAGAACGCCAGGGAGCCGAGAATCACCATGAACGCTGAGAAGATCAGCGAGACCTGGAACGCCAGCAGCACGAAGAGTGCGAAGTGCGGCAGGTCGGGACGCAGCACGAGCAGGTAAACCCCCAGGCCGAAGAGGATATCGCCCCACTCCGCTGGGTTGCTGGTGCCGATAGACGCGTGCAACAAGACGTTGCGCGGCATGCTCAGGTAGGCATCCAGGCCGCCACTCATGATAAGCGCCGCCAGGTTGGTTGTGTTATTGAAGAGCACAAAGCTGATGCCGAAGCCGCAGGCGCTCACGGCCCACAGCACTACGATATCCGTACTTTGCCAGCCGTGGACGAGCGGGAACTGGTGAAAGTAGGTCCACCAGAAAAAGAGCCACAGGCTATCGCTGGCGATCATCGTGATGATCTGTACCCAGAACGACACGCGGTACTCCATGGCTGCCTGCGTGTTGGCGAGCATATAGGCGCCGATGAAGCGCAGGGAGCGGGCCGCTTTTTTGAGTAGAAACATAGTGTGCTAGCCTCCATTGATGTTGACGCGCTTGATAGCCACCTGGTAGATTGCTGCCAGGATCAGGCTTCCTATAGCCAGAGTGAGGGCCTGCTGCAAGAGTAGCCAGCCGAAGCGATCCAGTTCAAAATGCACCAGCGTGCGTGCCGGTCCGTAGAGAATGCTGCTGAAGGGCAGCGCCTGGGCGATACTGCGTAGGGGCTGTGGGAAGATCTCTAGCGGCGCGAGCACGCCGCCCAGCACCAGGGTCAGGCGACTGAAGATCAGCGAGAACGACGTGGTCTCTTCGGTCCAGAAGGCCAACAGGCCAATGCTGAAGTGGGCCACGAACTCGATGCAGAGCGCCAGAAACGCCACCAGGGGCCAGGCAATGAGGCCCATCCAGCTCATATGCGGCGGTCCCGCGACGAGCAGGGCCAGGGCGGTGGCGACGATCCCGTTGATGACGAAGCGTACCAGCCGCTCGCCCAGGTACTGCGCGAAGTTGTAGAGCACGTAGTTGCAGGGGCGCCCCAGCAGGTAGGCAAGCTGGCCGGAACGCACCTCCTGGTCGATGCGCCGCGTCAGGGCCGGCATGCTAAGCGCAATAGTCTCGGCGGCGGCCAGGTACCAGATCATGTCGGCGATACTGAAGCCGCTCAGCAGCGTGGCCCCGCGCGCCGAGAAGGTCGTTTTCCACAACTGGCTCAGGACAAAGACCAGCACGATGAGTAGCACGGCCCGAAAAAGGACCTCCATCAAGTAGGCAATGTTGTTCGCAGCGCTCACACGGAGCACGGCGCTATATTTCTGGAAGCTCAGATTGAGCCGCCGCCATAGCCCGCGCTGGGGCCGGATGATGGTTGTAGACATCTAGCTATGCTCCTGTTTTCCACCCGTAGCGCGAGGCTTGCCTCGCGCTACGGGTCCTGGTTTATTGGGTACCTGCCAGGGGTGCCTCGACATTTTCCGCGTCTTTCTTCTGACCGTAGATGGAGACGATGATCTCCTCCATGGGTGGGTCGGAGATGGTCATGTCGAGGATATGGCAGTGCTGCATGATGGCGGCGATGATAGGTTCCAGGGGGCTGCGCGCTGTATCGACCGTCAGTTTAAGCCCGTGGCCCTGCGCCTTGAGTACCTGTACGCCACGTGTATCTGTGTCCTGTGCGCCGGCGTTGAGGGCCGATGGAAAGCTCAGGATAGGCGTGCCGCTACCAGCGGACGCGGCCAGGAGCGAGGCGGCCGGTTCCTCCAGCAACAGATCGAGCGTTTTCACCTTCAGGTACTCACGTTTCAAGCGCGCGACCGGCGTGTCGAGGATGATCTGGCCGTGGTTGATGACGATAGCCCGGCGGCACACCTGTTCAACATCGCCCGCGTCGTGCGACGTGAGAAGAACGGTGAGTCCCTCCTCGGCGTTCAGTTGGCCGATCAGGTCGCGTATGCGCTGCTTGGCGATTACGTCCAGGCCGATGGTCGGCTCGTCCAGGAAAATGATGGTCGGCGTGTGGAGCAGGGCCGCGGCCAGCTCGCAGCGCATGCGCTCGCCCAGACTCAGCTTGCGCGCGGGCGTGCGCATGTAGTCGGCGATATCGAAGACATCAACCAGGAAGTCGCGTCGCTTGCGATAGGCGCGCATGTCCAGTTCATAGATGTGGGCTAACAGGTTGAATGTATCCTGTGGCGGCAGGTGGTACCAGAGCTGCGACTTCTGCCCGAAGACGCTGGAGATGTGGAAGGCCAGCCGGCTACGCTGCTGCCAGGGAGTGAGGCCGAGCACGCGCGCCTTGCCGGCAGTAGGATGGAGAATGCCAGTCAACATTTTAATGGTGGTAGATTTCCCCGCGCCGTTGGGGCCGATGAAAGCCAGCACTTCGCCAGGCTCAAGCGAGAAGCTAATCTGCTTGACGGCCTCGCGCTCGCGGTACCTGGGCGCCACAAATGAACTGAGGCTGCCAACCAGCCCGGCGGCGCGCTCACGCGTCCTGAACGTCTTTCCTAATCCCTCAACCTCGATAATTGACATGCTTCTCCTCCTCATGTGCTCCTAATAATCAGGTGATGCGCGGAAACAGCAGCGCTTCTTCGTGGACCTGTGTCAATGGGCGACTGCCCCAGGTTCCTTCGGTGACCCAGGCCGTTTTGCCGACAGGTTCCAGGCCCAACTGGCTCATGATGCGGTCGCTGGCGGCCGGGATGTACGGCGCCAGGAAGATGGCTAGCAGGCGTGTGACCTCGGCTGAGGCATACAGCACGGTATCCAGTTGCTGCGCTTGCTCTGGCTGGCGCGCCAGGCGCCAGGGCTGGCTCTGTTCAATATATTGGTTGGCCCTGCGTACCAGGCTCCAGGTGCTGCCCAGCGCCTGGTTGATCTCCCAGTTCGCCAGGGCCGTGGTGGCACGTTGTTGTGTCTCTGCGGCGGCGCGGCGCAGATCATCTTCTAGTGGGCCGGGCGATCCCGGCATGGGAATGGCGCCTCCACGATAGCGCTGGATCATCGTCACGACGCGGTTCAGCAGGTTGCCGAGGTCGTTCGCCAGTTCGTCGTTATATTGTTGGATCAGGCGGGCGCGCGCGAAATCGCCGTCCGAGGCAAACGACAGATTGCGCAGGAGGTAGTAGCGGATGGCGTCTACGCCGTACTCAGCCACAAGTACACGTGGATCGATAGTGTTGCCCGTCGTTTTAGAGATGCGTTGCCCCTCCAGGGTCAGGAAGCCATGGATGGCGATCTGCCGGGGGAGCGGCAGGCGCGCTGACAGCAGCATTGCCGGCCAGTACAGGCAGTGAAAGCGTATGACATCCTTGCCAATGACATGGGTAGCGCTGGGCCAGTAGCGCTCTAGCATTGCCTGATCGTCGGGAAAGCCGATAGCGGTCAGGTAGTTTATGAGGGCGTCGAACCACACGTAGATCACGTGCTGTGGATCGCCGGGCACAGGGATACCCCATGCCTGCTTGTCGGAACGCAGCAGGCGCGAGACCGAGAAGTCGCGCAGGCCCTGGCGCAAGAAGCCCAGCACCTCGGCTTTCCTGCTGGCCGGCACAATGAAGTCGGGATGTTCATTGATGTGTGCGAACAGGCGGTCGGCATACTTTGTGAGCGCGAAGAAGTAGTTCTCCTCTTCAAGCCACTCCGGGACAAGTGTTGGATGGTACTGGCAGCGTCCGTCAACGAGTTCTTCCTGGGCGTAAAACGCGTTGCAGTTGGGACAATACCAGCCGGAGTACGTAGACAGGTAGATGTCCCCGTTCTCCCGCGCGCGGCGAAACATTTCCAGCGACGCGCGACCATGGCGCTCTTCCGTCGTGCGTATCCAGTGATCGTACGTGATCCCCAGGCTGTTCCAGGCCTGCCGGAAGGCCTCGTCTATAGTGTTGATCCAGGTTGGTAGATCGACCCCGTTGGCCTCGGCGGCGGTCACGACATGCTGGCTGTTCTCATCGAGACCCATGCTGAAGAAGGTATCGTGTCCTTGCAGGCGCTGAAAGCGGGCCAGCACATCGGCGGCCACTTTCTCAAGCGCGTGACCCAGGTGTGGCGGCCCATTGGGATAATCGATGGCGGTTGTGATGTAATACGGCTGGGCATCCCCAGTAGGTTCGGCGGGTGTCTGCATGGCAGCTCTCCTTTTTTGTTCTCAGTGCTGGATGCGTTACATGGATGGATACATAAAGAAGGGGCGCAGGTCTGTTGCCTGCGCCCCTTTGAAATTGCTAGCTCGTTTGATCTCTACTGTACTGGTGGGTTACACCTGGAGATCATGTGATCAGGGAAAGAAGAGGACAGCGGCAACCGGTGGGACACTGACGAAGCATCCCATAAGGCATCACCATAATATAAGTGGTGGTGATATGCTTATGTTGCATGGTTGCGGCTATGATCCTTTTTTGTATGCTATGGGTAGAGAACGTTTCTTGCTTACATAGACTATACTCGCAAGCATTGCGATTTGTCAAGTCTTTCGTGTTTTTGGGTTTGCCGTCGCCCCTACGAATGCGGGGATTTCTCATCCGAGTCGCAGGAAGAATCTCGAACTCTTCCTATGTTCATACGTACATAATGGCAGGCACACAAGAGATAGCTCTGAGAAGGAGGAGCAGATGAGTGAGCAGGAAATGCAGTTCGCGGACCCCGAATGGCGACCGCCTGAGGACGGGATGGTACAGGCGCGGCCAGGGGCGCCGGAGTCATATCCATATGTACCGCAACCGATCAATCGCGACCTTCATGAGCCGGCTATGTGGCAGACTGGCGCATCGGTGTCCCAGAACGACGTTCCGCCGGTGCCAGTACATCCGGGACCATATGCAGGTGGCTATAGACCCCAGCAGGTGAGAGGCAGTCAGTATGGAGTGCCGAAGCGCAAACAGCGAAGCCCCTGGTTCTTGATTATTGCCGTAATCATTGGTTTCAGTTTGATAAGTGGCGGCTTTAGCAAAGGAATGAACTCTCACGGTCAGAACCACTGGCCCCCCGGCATTCCTTGGGGCAACGCGGCGCCGCAGCTCTTTGTCGTTGGCACTAGCAGTGTACCCACGATCGTGATACAGGGCCAATCCGGCAATATTCATATCAATAGAGGGTTGGATAGCGATAAAGTTACGGTCGATATATCTGATAAAAATGCTGTGCAGTATAATAAGGATAGCAATCAACTCACAGTGAATATGGGTGCATCAAGCGATCCATCAGCAGACGTGACCGTAACGGTTCCAGGCAATGCCAACCTCCAAATCAATACGCAAAGCGGCGATATCGATGTTCAAGGCGCAGAT
>JALYVR010000797.1 GCA_030853145.1 Chloroflexota bacterium
CTTGCAGGCGCACATAGTCGGGGGAGTAGGCGGGAACATTTTGGGCAGTGGGGTTATTGACCGAGACTTCGACGACGATATATTGCATACTCTTATCAGCCTGCTTGCCTCCAGCGCTCAGTTGTGCCGACACACTGGTCAAGGTCCAGGTCATCCCTGCATATTGCCCGCGCACATTGGGATGTGTGAGCCTGGATTGATACTTGCTCAGATCGGCATGACCCGTCAGAGGCACATTCATCTGGGCTTCCGTCGCGGTCCCGATGCGCAGCGTTAACTGGCTCACTTTGATGGATGTAGGAACCGGGAAATCAAGCCAGTTGGCCTGTGTCGCGCTTCCTGGAGGACCTGAGGTTTTCTGCGAGTTAACAGATGCAACACTGGTTCCACCTGGCAAGAGCAAGGTAAACCCCTGGTAGTCATAGAACCCGGAGGAGGTGCTGCCCTTCGCCGTATCAAGGGGTACTGCCTGGCGCTCGCTCAGATTGAGACGCACGACGCCAGGCGCGGCAGTGCTCGTATCATCCGCGAAACTGGTGGCCTGCTGTGCATTGACGACGGTGACCATCACACTGGAGTAGGGGACCGTCGCATTGATGAGGGTCGTGGTAATGGGCGGCTGGACGCCGTTGGCTTGCGTGCCAGTGCCGGTATTGGTATCAGTGCTGGCTGCGCGTGACGTGACCCATTTCCAGCCAAAGTAGCCCGACGCTCCGCAGACGACCAGGACTAGCAGAATGAGCAAGCCGCCCACACAGCCCACACCCCCAAGCACGCCGCGTTTCTTCTTCTGCGGTTGCGCGTAAGAAGGCGCCTGCTGAAAGTTCTGCGCCCCCTGCTGGGGATAGCCACCTGGAGGGGCCGCCTGCTGGGTGGGCGCATATGCACCAGACGGCGGCGCGTATCCGCCTCCTGGGAAAGAACCGGCCGGATTGCTGGCCTCCGCCGGCGCGCCGCAGTTCAGGCAGAAACGCTGGTTGGCAGGAATGGATGTTCCGCAACGGGAACAGGGATGAGGAAATTGTGACATCATCTTCTTCCTTTTACTACTTATATACGGGCCATCCCCTTGCGATGGCCCTGTTCCTTACATCTCATAGCAGCGGCTTTATAGAGCGGAATACATTGAATACAGAGCGAGAGAGTATAGGTAACCTCCATACACCATAGGACTTGCTCCCTCTCTGCTTTGAGTGTATACTAAGTTGCGGACGAAGAATTATCATCGATACATCATCGATGCATCATGTTTACTGCATATCGCGTTAATCTGTAGGGGCGACGGATACCGCCTTTGAGGTCATGAAAGCACGAACGAAAGCTGCCCCCAACCTGACCTTGAGACGGCAGCGAGAACAGCGCCACTGGACCCAGACCGAACTGGCACGCATGCTTGGCACGACCTACCTGACTGTCGGCCGCTGGGAAAGTGGTACAACCTCGCCCAGTCTCTACTATCGCAAACAGCTCTGCGAACTCTTCGGACTGCCCCCGGAAGAGTTGGGACTGGCTACTCCCGCGACACAGGAGACGCCCGTCGATGCTATTCAGGCTCCAATTGTCAGCGACCAGCCGGTGTGGTACGTACCCTACCGGCGCAACCCCTTCTTTACCGGGCGCGAGCCAGTGCTCGCGCGCTTAGAAGCGCTGCTCGGCTCCGGGCGCGCAACGGCTTTGACCCAGGCACACGCGCTCAGCGGATTGGGCGGCATCGGCAAGACGCAGACCGCCGTCGAGTATGCCTATCGCCACCGTCGCGACTACCAGGCCGTGCTGTGGGCGCGCGCCGAGACTCGCGAGGCGCTGCACGCGGACCTGGTGACCATAGCGCAAGCGCTGGATGTAGCCGAGCAGCAGGACCAGGAGCGCATCATCGCGGCGGTCAAACGTTGGCTGGCTGCGCACTACAACTGGCTATTGATCCTGGATAACGTGGAAGATACCACCCTGCTCGAAGACATCATGCCCGATGACTCAACGGGCCACATCCTGCTGACCATGCGCGCGCAATCAAGCGGTGGCATTGCACAACGCCTGGACCTGGAAAAGATGGATCAGGAAGAGGGCGCGCTCTTCCTGCTGCGCCGCGCCCGGCTCATCCCCCCCGACGCGCCTCTTGAGTCGGTGGCCGCCATGCAGCATGCCAGAGATATCGCGCAACTGCTCGATGGGTTGCCTCTGGCTCTGGACCAGGCAGGAGCCTATATCGAGGAGACAGGCTGTGGTCTGCCGGACTACCTGCAACGCTTCCAAGTGCGCCGGGCAAGTCTGCTCGGCCGGCGTGGCGGGCAGGCCACGGAGCACCAGGACTCGGTGAGCGCAACGTTGGCCCTCGCGTTTGACAAGGTGGCACGCAGCAACCCCGCGTCCGCCGAACTGCTGCGACTGTGCGCATTTCTCGATCCCGACGCCATCCCCGAAGAGATTATCACCGCTGGCGCTCCCGAACTGGGTCCACTCCTCCAGCCAGTAGCCACCGACCCATTCGCGCTTGACGAGGCGTTCGCGGTGCTGCGTAAGTATTCCTTGCTGCGGCG
>JALYVR010000798.1 GCA_030853145.1 Chloroflexota bacterium
CCATCATGGAGTGCGGGTCAAGCAGCGGAATACCGGCTCGCAGGGCGGCGAGGTGCGCGGGCAGCGCGGGGTAGCGAGGCTCATTCAGGTCGGCAGTGACAGTAACGAGCAGCGGGCAGTTGGCTGCCAGCAATTCGCGGTAGCCCCGTTCCAGCCTCCGTGTTGCCTGGATCGTCAGCACGTCCCGTTCTTGCGCGAGCGCGAACTGTGTGACGCCGCTGATCAGCGGCAGGCCCAGCTTCTCCGCCAGCGCGGGTCCCACTACCCCTGACGACCAGTCGCTGGCACTATCGCCACACAAGATCAGATCGGGCTGAGGCACCTCTTTTTGCACATATGCTGCCAGCGCCGCAGCCACCGTGAAGGGACCCCAGGCGGCGGCTCGCGGACTCCAGATGCGTAGCGCGCTATCGGCCCCGATAGCCAGCGCCGCTCGTAGCGCCCCCTCGGCATCCTGCGGCCCAACGGTGAGCGCCAGTACCGTGCCTCCAAGCTGCTCTTTGAAGCGTACCGCCGCCTCGACCGCGCAGGCATCGGCCGGATTGAGTATCTGCACGAAGCGCTCCACGTCAACCTGCCCAGTGATCGGGTCGATGTAGACCGATCCGCTATCAGGCGCCTGCTTCATACATACGATGATGTACATTGTTTGCGTGTATCCTTATCTCTCTACTTTTGCAGTGTATCCTATGCCTGTGTCATACGTGAATCGTTAGGCTGAGATAGACTTGTCCCTCTTCCTTGCTACTGCCTTTACTCCTACTGCGACCATCAGGCCTCCAGCGACAAAAAGTAGCGGGCTTAGGCAAATAGCTATGAATGTAATCAGTGCTATGAGACCGGCCCACGCACCCGGCTGAATCTGGTCAATGTACTGAAATGCGCGTAAAAAAAGGAAGAGGCTTGCTGTGCTGAGAATAATCCCTGGTACTATGAAGAAACCGCAAGTCAAAAGCGGTTTTTGATGCTGCGACTCGCTCAAGATGCTCTCCTCTTACCTTATGGGTGGTTTTATTGAGATATGCTATCTTCATAGACGTAACACCATTCCATTGTGTTGCGATAAACATAGTTTTAGGTAAATATACCTATTCCAAATTACACGAGCATCTTCTGGACCACGAAAACTGATCTGGTGCGTATGTGTTGCCGTGCTTAATGCGGCGAGAGGTACACGGTAGACCAATCGCCAAAGTAGAGTCCCATGCCGTTTAGCGTGATGCCGTGGACCCACGAAGGGATTACGGCGGCCAGCGATTGATGGTCCAGCGGCAGCCAGGCGACATCGCTAATCGCGATCTGCTCGGCCTGGTTGTAGAGGGCGATGCGCGCATCATCGGGTGCCTGCTCGGCCTGGGAGATGACCTGGTCGAAGCCGGCATTCTGCCATTGGCCGCTGTTATTGGGCGAGGTCGAGAGCAGGTTTTGCGCCAGCCAGTCATACGGATCGGGATAATCGGCGTTCCACTCGGTGAAGCCGAGCTGTATCTGGTGACTGGCCTTCTCGTCGAGGTAGGCGTTAAGTTCGGTAGGGAACAGCTTCAACTGGATGCCTCCCAACGTTGCCTGCCACATATGGCGCAGCGCCCCGGCCTCGGCGAGTGATACCTCGGAGGTAGGATATGAAAAGGTGATAATTGGCACCGCGTTCACGTTGGGGTAGATCGATTGCAGCAAGCTTTTGGCTTTAATCGCATCATAGGAAAGTCCAGGGTAATTCGGCTGGTAACCGGGCATACCAGGTGGAATGATGGTCGGAGCAGGGACGACCGAATCTTTAAAGAGGTTATGGGCCAGCATGACCTTGTCAGTCGCATAGGCGAAGGCCTGACGGACCCCTGCTTTATCGAACGGCGGCATCGTGGTATTGAAGAAGAGCAGGTCGGTTTGGAGTAGTGGCGTTGAGATGAAGCCCTGCATGCCTTTCGCGGCCGCCAGATCGTTCTGTTGGATGTTCCACATGAAGTCGTACTGGCCCGCGCGATACGAGGCGAACGCTGTGCCTGGCTCGTTGACAAAGACCATATCCACTTCGGCCAACCTGGTCTTCGCCCCATAATAGTGTGGATTGGGTACCAGGACCATCTTGACGTTGTGATCCCACTCCTTGAGCATAAACGGGCCGGTACCCGCGCCGTTGCCAGGCGCGTGATTGACCCAATCAGTCTGCCCATACTGGTCGATGAGCTGCTTGTTTAGCGGAAAATAGAGCGGGTTCGCGAGTAGTTTCAAGAAAAATGGCGACGGCAGGACGAGGCTAATCCTTACCGTTTGCTTGTTAAGCGCCTTTACCCCTGTCAGGGTCTTTGTTTTCCCACTGCCGACCTCCTTCGCGCCCACGATAGAGCCTTCAAGAGTGCTGGCGACAGGAGATTTCATTGCTGGCAGGAGCGCACGCGTGAGTGTGTAAACATAGCTCTGCGCTGTCACAGGAGTGCCATCTGAAAAAGTAATGCCGGACTTCAGATAGAATGTGTAGACC
Organism: Chloroflexota bacterium; assembly: GCA_030853145.1. Taxonomy (GTDB): domain Bacteria; phylum Chloroflexota; class Ktedonobacteria; order Ktedonobacterales; family Ktedonobacteraceae; genus JALYTT01. The sequence goes on from JALYVR010000798.1 coordinate 2,483, forward strand.
CTGTTATCCTGAGAGATACTCCAGCTTGCCTGGTCAGGTACCACGTTGAGGTCCT
>JALYVR010000799.1 GCA_030853145.1 Chloroflexota bacterium
CGTCTGGTTCGGGCAAGACGAAGTGAGCAAGGCGCCGGCCGCCGTCCAGCGCAAGATTGGGTATATGCCGGATTTCTTTGGCGTCTATTCAGACATCAGCGCGACCGAATACCTCGAATTTTACGCGGGCATTCACCGGGTGCCGCGTCAGAAGCGGGCGCGTGTCATCAATGATTTGTTAGAGCTGGTCGATCTCACCTCGAAGCGCGACGCCCTCGTCGAGACCTTATCGCGCGGCATGAAGCAGCGGCTCTGCCTGGCGCGCGCGCTCGTGCATGATCCCGATGTGCTGCTGCTGGATGAGCCGGCCTCCGGACTTGACCCGCGTGCGCGCGTGGAGCTGCGCGAACTGCTGCGCACGCTGCAGGGGCTGGGTAAGACTGTCATTATCAGCTCGCATATCCTGCTTGAACTGGCGGAGATGTGTACGGATATCGCTATTATTCAGGGAGGACGCTTGCTTGTAGCGGGCGATGTGGCGGAGGTTTCGCAGCACAGGGGCCGGGGACGCCAGCTTGAGATACGCGTCCTGGGAAACATATCTGATACAATAGAAGTACTCAAGGGAATGGCAGGGATCAGCAATGTGGTGACGGCCAACGGTGATGGAGAACTGATCCAGTTTGAATTCCTGGGCGATGACCAGGCCTTGCAACAGTTGCTTGCCGACATGATTGGGCGCGGAATACCCATTGTTTCCTTCGCGCCGCGCAGTAGCGGTGGCCGCCTGGAGGAAGTTTTCATGAATGTCACGGAAGGAGGAAGCCCCACATGACCTTTGTCGCGCTGCTCTCGAAAGAATTGCGCCAACGTTTCCGGCGCGAGCGTGCTATCTGGCTGATCGTCATCTACCTGCTGGTGATGGGCCTGCTGGGCTTCTTCCTGCTTGAGCAGCTTACAGGCAGCAGCGTGCGTATCCCGCTGAGCCAGGTGGGCATAGAGCTTTATGGCTTGTTTGTGATTGTGCAGCTTATCCTGATTATGTTTATCGCTCCGGCATTTACCGCGACGACCATTAACGGAGAGAAGGAGCGCCAGACCTTTGACCTGCTGTTATGTTCGCGGCTGACGCCTTTTTCGTTGCTTGGCGCGAAGCTGATATCCGGGCTGGCAACTGTCTTTTTGCTGATCGTGGCCTCGCTGCCTTTCTTCAGTCTGATCTTCTTTTTTGGAGGCGTGGCGCCGGGCCAGCTCATCAGCGCATTCCTGGTGATGCTCTCCACGGCGCTGATGACGGGTATGTTTGGTCTCTTCTGGTCAGCGGTCCTGCGGCGGCCACAGGTATCGACGGCGCTTTCATACGTATTCTGCGTAGGCTGGCTCTTTACGCCATGGATATTGGTGATCCTTTTTCGTGTCACGTTCTTTTTTGCACAGCAAAGTTCCGCGGTGCTTATGTGGAATCCAATTGAAGCTATCCTCAGTACGTTTATAACGACAGCGCCGTTTTCCTCTGTGCCTGTAGGCTCTATGCAGGTCGCGCCCTGGCTGATATATGTATTGATGAACCTCGTGATAGCGGCGGTGCTCTTCCGTATCAGTATGGTCGTTGTCAGACCGCATCCAATGCTTCCTCCTCCGGCGCGTATGCCGGTACAGGGGCCAGCGATCAACCAGGAACCGGTGAAGGCCTGACCTGTGAGATCGGTTGTTAAGAAAGGCGAGAGGTCATGGCAAGCATCACACCAACACCGCCCCGCGTGGCGCAGGTACACCAGGACAGTGCCGGTGGCGAGCGGCTGCTGGAGGCGCTGCGCCCGTGGCGCCGGCGGCTGACCACACACAGGGTTCTGCGCTGGAGCGCGAGTGGGCTGGTAGTCGGCCTGTTGCTGGCCGGCCTGTTGTTGTTGATTTCGCGGCTCGTGCCCTGGGCTAGCGTCCTCGCGTGGGCTGGGGGTGTGGCTGTAGCTTGCCTGCTGGGCGGGCTGGCGCTGGCGATCTGGCGGCGCCCTTCCCTGGCGCGCACCGCGCGGCTGATAGATCGGCGGCTGTCGCTGCAAGATCGGCTGGGTACGGCCTGGGAGTTGCGTGGAGAGGCGGCGCCGCTGCCCGTGTTGCAGCGGCGCGATGCCCTCAAGCAGTTGAGCGCACATACTCCGGCCAGGACCATCGCGCTGCGGCCGCGCCGCTCCTTCCTGCTGACACTTGGCATCGTTGTGCTTGTGCTGGCCCTGCTGATCTTGCTGCCCAACCCCATGACGGCGGTGCTCCAGCAGCAGGCGGCATTCCAGACGCGCGTCGCGAAGCAGGTTGCCGCCATTGATCACCTACGCCAGACTATCAACCAGCAGGCCAACATCCCGGACCAGCAGCGCAAGCAGATAGACCAGATTTTGCGCGACACCGAGACCAAACTCAAGAACGCCAAAAACGAGACGGAGGCCCAGCAAATTCTGGCCCAGTCACAGGCGAAGCTCAACCAGTTGCGCAATCAGCAGGCAGCGAACCAGGCGCAGGCGCGCACCTCCGCCGGTTCGACGCTCCAGGGAAGCAGCAACCCCAGCTTGAACACCACGGGTCAGGCGC
>JALYVR010000800.1 GCA_030853145.1 Chloroflexota bacterium
CTTATTGGGCATCCGCAAGGGATGCCCGTACATATCTGACCCCCGCTCTCGGCGCTCTCGTTCAAATGACCAGAGAGGTGATGGAACCTGCCACGAGTGCTGGTCCCCATCGTCGCGCCATCTTCCCTTGGTCAGATATGTAGGGGCGATCCCTTGCGGTCGCCCTGTTCCAACACGACACCTGGTCTATTGCGAAAGCGCTGACCAGGTCTGAGATATAACAAAGAGCAGTCTGGATTCCGTGGTATGTTATAGGGTATGTTTGCTATCCATACCACCCGGAGGTCTCTATGCGCGCCGACCGCCTGCTCTCGATGCTTATGGTGTTACAGATCAAAGGCCATGCCACCGCGCATGAGCTGGCGGAGCGGCTAGAGGTCTCGGAGCGCACCATCTATCGCGACCTGGAGGCGCTGAGTTCGGCCGGCGTGCCAGTCTATACCGAACGCGGACCGGGCGGCGGCTGCGTGCTGGCCGAAGGGTACCGCACAAACCTGACAGGCTTGACGGAAAGCGAAGTGCGCACGCTCTTCATGTCTGGCGTGCCCGCGCTGCTGGCCAACCTGGAGCTGGGGAGGTCCCTGGAAGCGGCACTCTTGAAGCTGCTGGCAACTCTCCCCACATCCCATCGCTCCGGCGCCGAGCACGCGCGCCAGCGCATTCACCTGGACCCCGTGGCGTGGGGACGCGCGGAAGAGGAGGTGCCACACATGCGCGCCATCCAGGAGGGCATCTGGCAGGACCGCCGGCTCCTTCTCACGTACCGCAAAGGCGACGGCAGCATCGTCGAGCGGCTCATTGACCCGCTGGGCCTCGTCGCCAAAGCCAGCATCTGGTACCTGGTCGGCACCGTCGCGGGCCAGATGCGCGTCTTCCGTGTCTCACGTACCCAGGATGCCAGGCTGACAGACGAGCCGAGCCAGCGACCGCAAGACTTCGATCTGCCGGCTTTCTGGAAGCAGTGGAGCCACGACTTCGAAGCAAGCTGGCCACGCTATCCCGTCACCTTTCGCGCCGACCCCAGAATGCTGCCTTCCTTGCCGCAGATGTATGGCGAGGGCATGCACGAGATTATCAAGCGGGCAGGGCCAGCGGACAAAGACGGTTGGGTGACGCTGCATATGACCTTCGAATCGCTGGAGATGGCGCGCGGCAGCATGTTGAGTCTTGGCACCTGGGTAGAGGTGCTAAGCCCCCAGGAACTGCGCGAGCATGTGATCGATTTCGCGCGCGGCATTGTCGAGTTCTACGAGCAGCCGTAACCCAGGAGCGCTCCTGGGTTACGGGCGCCTGCTCCAATACTGTTCACAGGCTGTTATACCATCGTGGATACCAGCCTCTATCGCGGGACTATTCATAGGTGTCTGCGTGGTTGCCTCAAAGGTCGAATCGGCCCAACCATAGAATGCAAGCCCGGTCACTCCATGCGCGCAAAAACCTCTACTTTGAGATTCTATACTCTGCGGCGTTAGTGTCGTATAGTTCCCATCTGTGGCATGCATGCCCCAGGCATGGCCTATGCCGATGAATGGCGTTTTAGTCATGTCCCATCCTTGTTGCTGGAGACTGCTAAACATGGCCGGGAGTAGACTTGACATGCTCCAATCATAAGATGGAGCAGCGGGAGCAAGGTCCTGGACGGTTGTGGACACATAAATATACAGCCCTACCATATCACAGCCCTGCGTCGAGAAGTCCGCCGCCACGCCAGGACGCCAGGACCCGCCATCGTTCAAGGTTATTTCGGCGCCAAATCCACAGATGGCCGGAAGATGGGGAGTATATCGTTGGATCAGCTTACGCACGTTTTGCAAGACAGGTTTCAGAGCGCCATAGAGCGAGGCATCGATCTGGTCATCAAGGACCCAGTATCCTATAACTAAGGACCCATCCTGGGCAACTTTCTGCAGGTGCGCTCTAATTGCTGCATAGCTCGCCTCTTCAGTATCGTTGGCATACGAAGCAGAACAGGTAAGGTGTTGGGTCATACAGAGATAGTATCGCTGGTAGCGGTACACCTGGGAAGCTATAAATCCGTCCACCACCCGCATATGCAGCGACGCGAATGTTTGTTCTAATGAGCTTCCCGGTGCGGGAGCATAATTATAGAGGAAAGCCACCTGCACACCATCAGCAGCCGCTCTCGCGGCTTTCTCAGGTGTATCGATACCAAAACCACCGGAGAAGTGATCGGTCAATAGAGAAGTAGGAGTAGTAAGAGGGGAGGGCGTAATTTTGGGCACGGGCGCTAAGGGAGTGACGTTAGCCAGCGGCGCTTGCCGGTTAATAAAGTACTCCGTAATCAGAAGAACTAAGGCTATGGCTAAAAGCACATACAAAAGGTATTTTTTTTTCATGAAGCGATCTCCCCAGCAATATATTTTATTGCGATTACACCTGACAGGTGAAACGCCCCCGTCCACCCTGTGGCCCGACGCGTGGCCTGCCATACAGAGCGTCGTGCGGCACCTCGCGCGTGATTGGAGCAGGACATGCCTCGTCCAGCAAGCCGCGCGTGGTTGGAGC
>JALYVR010000801.1 GCA_030853145.1 Chloroflexota bacterium
CGCACTTCTGTTCTCAATGCATCAATTTTTCATCGTGAGGAACCGTGGAAGGATTACTGACGAGAAGTCCGACGAGTAAACTCCTTTACCCCTCGAATTAAAAATCTCCAAAGATCGAAGGCGCAATCGCCAGAGTCCAGCCCGTAATCTGCTCAATCGCCTCTCTAAGCAACAGAGCGTCTCAACAACACTTTATCTTCGTAGCTGTGTGAGTGTATCGCGCGTGGCTACCATGTCGACGGGTCTGCCCCCACGTGATTTATCACGCAGCTACGAAGTGCGAGCGAATTTTATAGTGCCTCATAGCAACAAATACCCGATTAACCTGGCTTGCGGCGCACAAACGCGGCATGATCGCGCGGTCTGGTCCGCGTAGGTCTCAGCGAAAGTCGCAATGCCTCCCACGTCCCTTCAATATGCGTCTGCGGCGGAAACACCTGGACCAGCGCCAGGCTATTCTTCAACCCGTGACTGGTCAGGATGCCGATAGGCGTGACAACTCTGGCCCCATACGCACTGATCTGCACGTACTTCTCCACTACGCCGTCTCGATGCGCGCCGCGCTCTCCAAACCCAGTTCCTTGACCGCCTGCTCGCGCATCAAGAACTTCTGGATCTTGCCCGTCACGGTCATAGGAAAGGCATCCACGAACGTGACGTAGCGCGGGATCTTATAGTGAGCGATCTTGCCCTGGCAGAACGCGCGCATCTCCTCTTCCGTCGCCTGTTCTCCGGGTTTGAGCCGCACCCAGGCCATAGTTACCTCGCCATACTTCGCGTCTGGCACGCCGATCACCTGCACATCGCTGACTTTGGGATGCGTATAGAGGAACTCCTCAATCTCGCGCGGATAGACGTTCTCGCCGCCGCGGATGATCATATCCTTGATACGCCCCACGATATTGATGTAGCCATCCGGCTCCATCGTCGCCAGATCGCCGGTGTGCATCCAGCGCGCCGTATCGATGGCCTGGGCGCTGGCTTCGGGGTTATCCCAATAGCCCAGCATCACGCTATAGCCCCGTGTACATAACTCGCCCGGCTGCCCCACCGGTACCACCTGGCCGCTAGCAGGATCAACGATTTTGATCTCGACATGGGGATGAACCACGCCGACGGTACTGACGCGCTTTTCCAGAGGCGCATCAGAGCGCGTCTGGGTCGAAACCGGTGATGTTTCCGTCATCCCATAACACACCTCGGCTTCGCGCATGCCCATCAAGCTGATAACTTTTTTCATGACCTCGATGGGGCAGGGCGAGCCGGCCATGACGCCAGTACGCAGGCTACTGAGGTCGAAGGTGTGGAAGTCAGGGTGGTCCAGTTCGGCGATGAACATGGTGGGGACGCCATAGAGGGCCGTGCAGCGCTCTTCCTGTACCGTCTGTAGCACCGCCAGCGGCTCAAAGCCCTCGGCGGGGTAGATCATGGCGGCTCCATGGGTGACGCAGCCCAGGTTGCCCATGACCATGCCAAAGCAGTGGTAGAGGGGCACGGGGATGCAGACGCGGTCGTTGTGCGTGAAGTTCTGCACGCGGGCCACGAAATAGCCGTTGTTGAGGATGTTGTGGTGGCTAAGGGTGGCGCCCTTGGGGAAGCCAGTGGTGCCACTGGTATACTGGATGTTGATGGCATCGTCGAACTCTTGCTGGCGCTGGCGTTCGACCAACTGGGTGTCGTCGACGTGATCGCCCATGGCCATCAGTTCGGCCCAGGTAAACATACCAGGAACGGCCTCTTCGCCCAGTTGCACGACGGTCTTGATGTCCGGCAATCGCTGCGAACTGAGGGTGCCTGCTTCACTGTCCTTGATCTCCGGCGCAAGCTCCAGCACCATCTCCACATAGCGCGAAGTCTTGAAGGCAGCGGCAGTGATGAGGGTACTGCATCCCGACTGCTTGAGCACGTACTCCAGTTCATGCACCCGGTACGAAGGGTTGATGTTCACCAGGATGGCGCCAATCTTGGCGGTGGCGAACTGCGTGATGCACCACTCGGCCCGGTTGGGCGCCCAGATGCCGACGCGCTCCCCCTTCTGAATGCCCAGGTGCAGCAGTCCGCGAGCGCAACGGTTGACCTGTGCTTGCAGTTCCCGGTAGTCGAGCCGGATGTGCTGTTGGCGCGCAATCAAAGCGGGCTGGCCCGGATACTTCGCAGCGGTCTGATCGAAGAGATCGCCGATGGTCAGCCCCAGCAGTGGGGTATCGCTGGTGCCGCTGGTATAGCTCCAACGCCGTTCTAGCTGTTCGGTGGAGGCAATGGATGGATTTGTGTGGGTCACGGTCATAGTCCTCTCTCCTTGGGGTAAAGCTAAGGGAAGCTACAGAGCTACCTTTTCAGACTAAGCGTACCGAATGGCGGGCAAAAAATCAAGGTTCAGAACACGGTGAGTGACAGAGTGGTTTTCCCTCCTGCGCCTTTTCCCCGCAGGCTCCCAGGGAAGCAGGGGCCAGCGGCGTTATCCATTCCTGCAACACAACGTATCAGTATGGCATAATATAGCATGGCAGGGCACTCATTCGTGG
>JALYVR010000130.1:0-9381 GCA_030853145.1 Chloroflexota bacterium
TGCCAAAGGTGAGCCAACTGTGTCGCTCTGCACCGAAAAATCGCGCCAGGAAGGCCGTCACGATAGGGATCAGGCCAACTACCAGGATTGAGGAGACGCTGGCATTGGTCTTCTGCACGCCGGTATATTGTAGCCAGAAATATAGCGAGAAGCCGATCTGCCCCAGCAGCGCCATCAGCAGGAGATCGCGATAGGTGATCTGCCGCTGGACGAGTGCGCGTATCAGCGGGACCACAAAGAACAGCGACGCGATCGTGAACCGCAGTGCCGCCAGCAATGTAGGGCTGAGCGCAACCTGGCCCGCCGATGTTGGGTGCAGCAGAAAGCGTGCCGCCACAAATGAGGTGCCCCACACGCCCACCGTAAACCAGATACCGGCATAGACTCGCAGATGACTATAGCCTGACTTGATGGGGGTTGTGGGTGCCGACATGTCCTGTTTCATGCTACAAGCATAAGCCGGCAGGGATATATTGAAAACAGCCAATTGCCTGACTTTGACCTGAGAGCGATAGGGCCAAATTTCAAATGAAAACTCGGCCCTGCTTCCTGTTCTGTGTGGCCTTAGCTGTAGTAGAGTGATTTCATATCCCGACTTGCTTCTTCAACAACATCCCCATCGCCACCTGAATATGAGAAAATATGCACGAGTGAAAGAAAGGATTGAAAAATGAACGAATTACAGGGAAAAGTTGCCTTAGTTACCGGTGGTGGACGTGGTATAGGGCGTGCAATCGCGCTCGAACTGGCGCAGAGAGGCTGTGATGTTGCTGTGCTGGCACGTACACATGGAGAGATCGAGCAAGTGGCCGCTGAAATACAGGCAACGGGGCGACGTAGCTTCGCGATCAGCAGCGACCTCTCGGATGGCAACGCGATAGCTCGCGCCTTCGCGAATATCACGAAGGCGCTTGGCCCAATTGATATCCTGGTGAACAACGCGGGTGTCGCCGAGCCAATTGGATCAATCCAAATGGTTGATGCTGACACATGGGCTGAAGCCGTTGAGATCAATCTCATTGGAATGTTTCGCTGGATGCATTCCTGCATACCCACGATGCTTGAACGCGGTTGGGGACGGATTATCAACATTTCCACTGGCGCCGCGACTGGAACAGGGATGGAGAACGGTAGCGCTTACTCAACAAGCAAGGCAGGCGTTGAGATGCTGACTCTCAATATCGCGGCTGAGTTACAGGGAAAAGGCGTCACTGTGAACGCAGTGCGCCCTGGCACCGTTGATACCGCTATGCAGACGCACATTCGCAGCTTGCCAGTTGAACAAGTTGGGCAACCCACACACGCCCGCTTCCAGGGCTTTTATGAGCAGGGCAAATTGCTTGAGCCATCTCAGCCTGCGCATCTCGTTGCCAATTTGCTCCAAGGGGAGAGTACAGGCGAGATTGTCAGTATCTACGACCAACGTGGACAAGAACTGCTCAAGAAATAAGTACACGGGTCGCGTACTTTTACGCTGGGATAACACGGTACAGGAGCGCCCTGTATTAGATACGCTTGCCGCGAATCTGAGAGCGCGTTTGCAACTTTGATGGATATCCATTGAAAGGCTGATCCGATGGCTCAGTACACCTGGGCAGTATGTCTCGCATCCATTCACGCACGGGTCCAGGCCTTTTGCGAGCAGGTGCGTATCATTCTCGGCGCTGATCTGATGGGTATCTACCTGCATGGCTCGTTAGCGCTGGGCTGCTTCAACCCTGAGCTGAGCGATATTGATCTGCTGGTGGTGACACAACGGCGGATGTCCGTCGCGATCAAGCGCCAGATTATGGAGCAACTCTTGCAGCTCTCGAATGCGCCCTGTCCCATCGAAATTAGCTTTCTGGTGGAGCCGGAGATCCACCCATTCCGACATCCGCTGCCCTTTGATCTGCACTATAGCGAGTTTTGGAGGCAGGAAACAAGCCAGGCACAGGCAGACGGCACCTGGAGGCAGCGCAACGATGTGATACGAAGCGATCCCGATCTGGCCGCTCACTTGATGATCGCCCACCGGCGCGGCATTACACTCTATGGACGAGCTGCGGCTTCGGTGCTGCTTCCTGTGCCCGGCAAGGCTTACGCTCAGGCGATCATTAGGGATTACAGCGAGGTACGCGATACACATATGAAGAAGCCGGTATACTTCATACTCAATGCCTGCCGGGTCCATGCCTACCTCACCGAGGGTCATATTTTCTCAAAGGATGAAGGTGGGGTCTATGGCATTGAGAAGCTTCCCGCTCAATTCCATACCCTTATCAACCAGGCCCTGGAAATCTATCGTGGAGAGCGTCAGGACGTGCCCTTTAATGAGGATATGCTTGCTCAGTTTGCGACGTATATGGATCAATATATCCTGGCGAAACAATAATGTTTCCAGCGGAAGAAGCGAATTTTCTCCGTTATCATAAATCTAAAAACGCCCGTAAGGGAACAGGACCGAAAGCTGACTTCTAAGTAGAGAATGTTTGAGAGGAAAGAGGTCCTGGATGCCATCAGCTACGCAACAGAGAGATGGACTTGATGCTATGCAGGCAAACGGCAGTTTGGTCAATGCAGCGCACGCCATACGCAGCAACGATCTAGAAGCAGCGCTGGCGACAGCTCGCCCGCGCCTGGCAGCCGAGGCGCGGCGACGAGGTATTGCTCCCGATGCTATCGACGACATCGTTCAAGAAACGCTGGTTGAAGCATGGCAGCATCTCAATGCCCTGCGTATGCCAGAACGTTTTGATGCCTGGCTGGCCGGTATTTGTCGTAACATGTGTCTACGCTGGCATGAGAAGCACCGGCGTAACGAGCAACATTTGCTGGGTCTGGGAGGCCCTTTGAGAGACTATCCTAATGCAGAGGATGAGCAAATGCGCGAGGATATCGCAGATCCAGCAATCGTTGATCCGGCTGAAGCGCTCAATCAGCAGGATTTGAGTATGCTCCTTGATCGCGCCCTGGGGTACTTAGCCGACGACACTCGTCAACTGATCGAGCTTTGTTACCTTGAAGAGCTGCCTCAACATGAAGCCGCGCTGCGCCTGGGGCTGACGCTTGATGTGCTGGAGGCGCGCCTCCATCGTGCCCGTAAACGGCTGCGCCGCGTTCTCAACACCGAGATGCGTCTGGAGGCGCTGGCATTTGGGTTAGCGCTTGATGAAACGACGTCAGAGCTATGGCGACCCTCACGCGAGTGGTGCTGGTACTGCGGGCGTCACCGGTTGCAAGGCGCATTTGAGCCACTTGTGGGGGAGCTTGTCACGTTCCGTATGCGCTGCCCGGAATGCGCAGATGTCGTCAATACTGGTGGCCTGCCCAGGATGGCCGACTTGCACTCGTTTCGTCCGGCCCTCAAACGGCTATGGCGTACTATTCACTCCCATACCATAGGCCTGGAGAGTGGCACCAGTTTCTGTCCCATGTGCGGAGAAAGTAGGCCCGCGTGCGTCCTGCATCCTGACGAATTAGTAGCAGCATATCCTGCCTTGCCTCGCCCCGCTACACCCCGGTCTGCGCTCGTCATCGACTGTCCGACGTGTGATATGCACGTTGAAACAGCGGTCGATGGATGTTTGATCCAGCTCCCAGTTGCGCAACACTTCATGGAACGGCATCCCCGGTGTGTGATTGAGCCGGAGGCGCTCCTTGACTATGCGGGGCAGCCGGCCATTTGCTTCAAAATGACCGATTTCACCAGCGCGGCGCAACTCACGCTGCTTGTCCATCATCGAACACTGCGCGTCCTGGCTCTCTACCAGGCTTGAGTGGGCCTTTCAACAGGAAAAACGTCTCCTCTCTGTCCTGGTAGCATGCTGTCCATGATACGCATTACCGTCGTTCTCCCTGCCGTCGAAGACAAGCCTCTTGAAAAAGGAGTCAGCATCTATGGAAACACCACGTCGGAAGTCGCCTTTCTTGATCAATCGCAATTTTACGCTTTTATGGGCGGGACAGATCGTCTCCGCGTTCGGCGATTATCTCTTTGATACCACGCTGACCCTGTGGATTGTGACGAAGATTGCCTATGGCCAGAGCTGGGCGCCACTGGCCGTTGGTGCTGTTTTGCTCGCGGCCGCTTTCCCTGTCTTCCTCATTGGACCTATCGCGGGCGTCTTTGTCGATCGCTGGGACAAGCGACAGACGATGCTGCGCATGGACTGCATCCGCGCGCTCCTCATTGGCCTGCTTATTCCTCTGGCGCTGCTGAATGGCGTTCCCGCTATCCTGGAGCTAGGCATCATCTGCGTTCTTGTCTTCCTTACCAGCGCCTGCGCTCAATTTTTCAATCCATCGGTGCTGGCACTCACAGGCGATATTGTGGAAGAGCCGCAGCGCGCACGTGCCACGGGCTTGACGCAAATGATGTACAGCCTGGCCCTGCTCGCCGGCCCGCCTCTGGCGACCCTGCTCTTCTTCGCCGCAGGACTGCAAGTGGCGATTATCTTTAACGCACTTTCCTTTATGGTCTCTTTTCTACTCGTCTTGCTGATGCAGGCTCCGCCAGCAGCGCGTAGTGTAGCGGAGGGCCTGGTCAGCAATTTCTGGTGCGAGTTTGCCGGAGGCCTGCATTTCTTCTTCGGGAATCGGGTGCTGATTACTATTCTCATCGCGGGCTTTCTGGTGGTGTTGTTTGAAGGAGCGCTGAATACACTGGGCGTCTTCTTCTTACAGCAGAATCTACACACGTCGCTTTCGCTGTATGGCTTCCTGGGTATGGCAATGGGAGCCGGTCTGACCCTTGGCGCACTCCTGGCCGGGGCCTTTGCGCAGCGCCTGGGAGTGACCAGAGTGCTAAGTATAGGACTCACGCTCAGCGGGGTAGCAGCAATCGTGTATGCGCGCCTGACCAGCTTTCCGCCGGCCTTGGTCATCACTTTCCTGATTGGCTTGTTGACGGGAAGTGTCAATGTTGCGGTGGGGCCAATTCTGTTTCACACGACACCGCGCGAACTCATCGGACGAGTTGCCGCTGCGGTTACTCCTGCGCTCGCGCTCTCCTCGATCCTCTCGATCGCGCTGGTCAGCTATCTGGATGGTACGCTGCTGCACAACTTCCACGCGTCGCTGCTTGGGATACAATTTGGCCCAATCGACAGCATCTTTCTTGCTACCGGAGTACTGGCAACCCTTGGAGGTGGGTATGCAATGCTTACGCTGCGTGGTGTCCATATTGCTGATACGGAAGAGCCAGGGCAGCCAGAACCTGGGCCAGGATTGATCGGAAAGTAAAGAATAATGGAGGCCACCCCAGAGAGAGAGAAGCGACCTGCTCGCTTCTCTCTCTCTGGCTACTGTGATACGATCAATCAGGCGATCCATACCAGAGCGTAGGGGCCGGGTTCGATAGTAGGTGTGGGAGAACCGGGTGGTACAGGATTGATATAAGAACTAGAGACGAGGTTAGAGCGCTCACATCATTCGGGTGCCGGGTAAATGTGTACAAGGTATCTCCTGTTGTTGCACTCCAGATGAGCACTTTGTGGTCGCTGGCGCTAGCAATCTTTGTACCATCAGGCGACCAGACCAATAAACCCATAATGTTAGGAGCGTGATAGCTGGTGATCTTTTTATGCGCGGTTACATTCCAGACCTCAGTAGTGTTCTCATTAGTGAGGAATGCCAGTGTCAGGCCGGTGGGTGCCAGGGCCAGGCCTGCCACACGCGCATTGTTGTTGTGATGGAAGATTACCTGTCCGGTGCGCGCGTTCCAGACTTTGACAACCCCGTCGAAGCTGGCGGAGGCAATATATTTGCCATCAGGTGACCAGGCCAGCGAGCCTACCGTGTCTGCGGATTGGCCCAGAAATGTGTACACAATCTGGCCGGTGTTGACGTTCCAGATGATGACTTTATTGCCATAGGCCGGCCCGGAAAGTGCGCCAGCCAACATTTTACTATCGGGTGACCAGGCAACTGTATAGACGACGTCGCCTCCGCTGCGAGGGAGCATGGGAGAGAAGAGTGCGTTGCTGGCCGGACTGGAGCTGGCGGTGACGTTGAGAAGTTGACGCACAACTGTTCCCGTTGTGGCATTGATGATGGTGCTGTCCACTGCCAGGTAATGACCATCAGGCGACCAGGCGGCTGAAAGTCCACCAGGGGTGATTGTGCGTACGCTCTTACCGGTGGCGGCATCCCTGATCTGTACGCTATCCTGACTATCGGCGGCGATGTGCCGGCTATCGGGCGACCAGGCAAAAGAGCGCAAGTCAACTGTTCCTCTCCGTACTTGTGGTTGCGACCAGGAAGAAACAACCTTCCCCTCCTCTTTACCTGAGGGTGAACGCGTCTCGCTCGGTCTGGCGGTCGTGCTAATGCCTCGCCGACCACCCGTGCTGGTTGCCGGGTGCTGTGCCTGGTGTAGCACCAGCGCCATGCTGCCAACCAGTATGGCGCAGACCAGGACGGCTGCGATAAGGCTGAGAGTGCGTGTGAAGCGTTTTTGGGGTGTGGATGGTATAGCTGCCTGTTTCATGGGGAAACTCCTTATAATAGGCTCTTGTTGCCGTTTTGAGAGCGAGGGTGATGCCAGTTGTTGGCTCGCGGTATGACGATGCAGAGCCACGCGTGCCCAGACGCGCTCGATGGCGTCGCTCTTCTCCTGGTCGTACATGGTCTGGAGATCATGGATTAAGCGGGCTTCACCGTGTGGCAAGCGGGTATCTGGTTGTTCGATTTGCTGCTCGAGTAATTCGGGCGAGAAGTTATCTTCGGGTTCGTGCATTGCTCATCACCTTTCCTCATATACGGAGCGGAGGTCACGCAGCGCTTTGAGAGAGCGGCTCAGCATCATCCGCACCGAGCTTTCGCTTCTGGCGAGCCGCGTAGCGATTTCCCCACAACGCAGACCATGGCTGAAGCGCAGGCGGAGAATCGTTTGTTGTAGTTCTGGCAGAGTGCTGACTGACTGCTGTAGACTGGCTCCTTGTTCGTGGGCCAGGGCAATCTGCTCCGGGGCCAGTTCATCGCGCTCGTAGGTTGTTTCCGCTATGTCGTCTAAAGGGATGAATTGATATTTGCCGCGCTGGCGATAATAGTCTGCTACTTTATTGCGTGCCACCGTTTGCAGATAGGCTGCTAGGCGCCGTTCGTCCAGAGTGGGCAGTTTCTCCAGCACAGGCAAAAAAACCTCCAGGAGCAGGTCTTCCGCATCCTGGGGAGAAGGCACGTGCCGCAACAAATAAGCGAAGATCTGAGGAGCGTGCTGCCGGTACACTGCCTCCTCGCGCCCGCGCTCGAAGGTTGCGTGTTCCTCGGCCATAGTTCTCTCCTTCCAGCATTTTGAGATCTCATACAGATCTTCGTAAACTGGAGAGGAAATATAACAAAAAGCAACGAAATGATTTCCGTTGCTTCGTGTATGTTTATGTTTTTCGCGCCATAATGGCGCGATCCAAACAGGGAAGGGCATTCGCACTGAATGCCCTTCCCTGTCTTACATCTTGCCAGACTATGCCTACATCTATTGATGGAATATAAGGGCATCCTTGCGGATACCCACTCCATCAATGCTTATGTAGCAGCGAGCGCCCATGAGTCAGCACATCGTGGCCCTGCGTTACGAGGTGGTTGCCCTGCGTGTTGTTCACGGCCATGTGGTTGCTGGCGTTGAAGCCGCCGAACTCCGCGGTCTCCAGGATTGCCAGGATACCATTGGCGATGGTATCGCGTTGAGCATTGATCACCTGGAGCGCGTTCTCAATCTGCGTGTAGGTGCTATCGTCGCCTGAATTCCCGCTCTCCAGGGCCAGCGTGGAGGCTTGCAGAGTTGTCAGGCCAAGCTCGCCTACCGGGGCATCGATCTGCTTGAGGATCTGGCCGAGCGTGGTCAGGAGCGCGCGATTCTCGCGCACGGCCGGCGGCAGCGCGGAGTCCTTGAGCACTTCGAGGAGCACGCGGCCATCATGCCTATAATCGTCCTTCAGACCAAGCAGTTCCATCATTGTCGGACGAGTATCAGTGTGGTCCGCCCAGACGCTGCCATTGACTCCTAGATGCCGCACGCCTGGTCCAACCAGGCCAAGCCAGGTCGTATTGATGTCGGGCGAGACATCGCCGTGGTTCCAGGCAAAGCCAGGGTTCACTGTCACACAGGGCGAGCTACAGTTGGGCGCGCCCGCGTACAGGTAGTAATCGGGCTTCGCGAAGAGCGTAAAGGTTGGCGTGCGCGCGGGATCGACGGTAAGCATGTGGAGCAGGTTCATCTCCACCGGGTCGGCCATATAGTTCGTGATGTTCTCGCTCGTGTTTGTGTATGGGTTGACTACTGTGAGCTTGCCCGAGGCGCGTTCGAAGGTACGCGCCGTGGGATCGGTACGCGCGGGCTTGCCCTGGATATACACGTTGGGGGCCGAGTCGCTATGGATCTTGAACGGAGTTGTCACGCCCTGTTCCGTCGCCAGCAGGCCGGCCATATTCGTATTGACCTCGCCGATCTGACTATAGGTGCAGGGGATAGTCACACCGTCGCAGTTCGCCGGGCTGGGAGGCCCGCCGGCGAAGTGGTCGCCCTCGTCAGCCGTGAACACGAACAGCGAGTTGTTCTTATTGATACCGTCGCTGGCCAGGCGTGTGAAGAACTTGGCGAAGGCATCATCATACGACTTCAGTTGCTGGACATAGCCGGCCTGTCCGGGACCGTAGGCCGAGCCGCCGGTATGCGAGTCGTGGGCATCGGAGAGGTAGGCATAGGTTACGGGAACATTGTGTTCCTGCATCGCCGCCACGTAGGCCAGTGAAACGGCAGGTGTCATACCATCGAAGCCTGGGAAGCCAGTAATAGGATTGCCATTGAGGTCTGTAAGGCCATTGGGGGCGATCTGCGGGGCAACGTACTTGTGCCCGAAGAGACCCATATAGCCGTTGTAGCCACCTGGCTCATCCGGCAGAGTGTCCGTCACTCCTGTATTGGCGGAGGAGCATAGGGCACTTCCCTGAGCGCAGTGAACGCCGACGCCCACGAAGTCAGAAAACGCCTGGGTCGGATTGCTCTTTACCTCTTGCTCCTGAGGGGAGTTTGGTCCAAACACGGTGGGAATATCGGTAGCGGTATTCTCAAGCACCATGTTCGCCGTCGCGACACCGCCGAAGTTGCAGCCGGCGCGCGTATAAGGCACCCATGGCGCGGGGGTGTTTTTCCCGCCGGATGTGATCATGTTGTAGCTCGTATCGCTTTGTGCTGGTGGGTTGCTGTAATCGTAAATAGGATCGGTCCAGTACGCGAACGAGGTGGCAGGGTTGGTGCTGCCATCGGGATTATAGTACCGGTAGCTGTTGCTGATCGGTACACCGTGGCGGTCGGGGTACATGCCGGTGAACGAGGTCAGGATGTCGGTCGCCGTGTGCGCGATCAAAGGCGTGTGGTTGTTCGAGAGCATGGTGCCGTTG
>JALYVR010000130.1:9391-9776 GCA_030853145.1 Chloroflexota bacterium
GGACATTGGGATTGTCGCGCGTGAGATGGGTATTGTCAAATTGGATGTAGAAAACGTGCTTGATGCCGTTTTGCAGTTGACAGCTATTGGTCTGTGGGTTGGGTGTGGCTGCAAGAGTGTGCAGCGCTGAAACCCCTCCAAAGCCCAGCATGATCGCGAGCGTCATGGCTATGGCGATGAGGCTCTTGAAGGGATGCTGTCCTGGTCGTGCCATCCAAGCCATAAATCCTCCTTTGCACCTTTGCAGGATACAAATGTGTAGGGGTAACCGCATTTTTTGCAGCTACCTATATCTACGGGTGACCGGTGTTAGAGACATCGCTGGTAGATGTCTTTCTGGCAAGATGTACGTGCTTCCTCATTACATGAGGGCTGTGACAAGCAG
>JALYVR010000802.1 GCA_030853145.1 Chloroflexota bacterium
TACCAGCAGGGCCTTGTTCGCCTCGACGCTCTCGCCTCCTGTGGCGTCGGCGACGTGTGACAGCAGGAAGGGCGTGAGGGCTGAGCCGCGAATGTCTTCCACGCGCGCACTCTGCAGGGCCTCCTCGATGGCGGCCTCCAACGGGCCAGGCCGCATGGCGTATTGTTCGGGAATGGGGCAGCATACCAGCAATCCTTGCAGGTTGCACTCCCATTGGGCGCGCGCGATAGCCGCGACGGTCTCCGGCTCGTCGGCGCGATGCGCGAGTGTACGCCCGCTGGATGGCAGGTAGAAGGCCGGGAACTCCTGCGTCTGCCAGCCGATGACGGGCACACCCTGCGTCTCCAGGTACTCCAGGGTGAGATCGAGGTCAAGGATAGACTTCGCGCCAGCGCAGGTCACGAGCACGGGGGTGCGGCTCAACTCAGTGAGGTCCGCCGAGACATCCATACTGGTCGTTGCGCCCCGATGGACGCCGCCGATGCCGCCGGTCGCGAAGAAGCGAATGCCGGCCATGCTCGCGCACAGCATCGTGCCCGCCACCGTGGTCGCGCCCACGCGTCTCGTCGCCAGCGCCACCGCCAGGTCGCGCCGGCTGACCTTCAAGACATCACGCGCCGTGCCCAGGTAGGCGATCTCATCAGCGTTCAGGCCAACGACGATGCGACCATCGCGTATGCCGATGGTCGCCGGCAGCGCGCCCTCGCTGCGGATGGCGGCCTCCATAGCGTGCGCCACCTCGATATTGGCGGGATACGGCAGCCCATGGGCGATCACCGTCGATTCGAGCGCCACGATGGGCCGCTGCTCCTGTAACGCTCTCCCCACCTCGTCTGAGAGCAGGATATGGGATGCTATCGCTTGCATATGTATCCTATCTATTTGCATGCCTGTTATTTCTTCCCGTAGGGGTACCACCACGACTTCATGCCGCCCTCAAAGTCCCAGTGGACATGCTTCGTCTCGCGAAACTCGTCCAGACCCTCTTCGCCCAGCTCGCGACCCATGCCTGACATCTTGAAGCCACCGAAGGGGCCGGCATCGTTATCGGTCAGGGGATCGTTGATCCAGAGGGTACCGGCTTCGACCTCCTCGAAGAAACGCTTGGCCTTGAGGGGATCGTGCGAGTAGAGGTTCGCGCCCAGGCCGTACTGGCTATCGTTCGCCAGGGCGATGGCCTCGTCGAAGGTGCGGTACGTCATGATAGGGATAGTTGGACCGAAGGTCTCCTCGCGCATAATCGCCATCGAATGATCGACATGCGTCATGACGGTTGGTTCATAGAAATACCCGCGCGAAAGATGCGGCGGTCGGCGGCCACCGGTCAGCACCTGCGCTCCCTGCGCCCTGGCGGCCTCCACCTGAGTCTCGATCTTCGCGCGGTACTGCGCGCCAATGATGGGTCCCATATCGGTATCAGGCTCAATGCCGGGTCCGAGGCGCAGGTTCCTGGCGAAATCCGTGATGCGCTCGATAAATTTTGGCGCGATCGACTCGTGGACGTAGACGCGCTCAGTCGAGGTGCAGACCTGGCCGGCGTTGAGCAGCGCGGCCCAGGCCACACCCGGCACGGCCACATCCAGGTCGGCATCTTCCGCCACGATAAAGGCATCTTTGCCGCCGAGTTCCAGGTGCAGCTTCTTCATCTGCGGCGCCACCAGTTGCGCGATATGCTGGCCCGTGGCCAACGAGCCGGTGAAGGCGATCACGCGCACGCGGGGATCGACGACCAGCGGCTCCCCGCACTCCTTGCCGTAGCCACTCACGATATTGATGACACCGGGCGGCAGGTGCGCGCAGCACTCGGCGAACAGCAGCGTCGAGAGCGGCGTCATCTCCGACGGCTTGAGCACAACCGTATTGCCTGCCGCCAGCGCGGGGGCCACCTTCCAGGCCATCAGCAGGATCGGATAGTTCCAGGGTACAATCGCCGCCACCACGCCGTATGGCTCCTTAAGAACCATAGCGAGCTGGCTCTCTTCAACCGAAGGGATGACGCGCCCTCTGGAGCTGCGCCCAAGCTCGGCGTAGTAGCGGAAGCAGGCCGCCGACCAGCCCATCTCGTCGCGGTTCTCAAGCAGAGGTTTGCCGCCCTCCAGCGTGAGCAGACGCGCGATCTCCTCGCTGCGCTGGGCCAGGTGTCGCGCCACCTCGTGTAGCATCTCCGCCTTCTCGCCGGCCGGCACTCTCTTCCAGGCCGGAAAAGCCGCCTGCGCCGCCGCCACGGCCTGCTCGACATCGGCGGCATTAGCGGCCGGTGCCGTATCTATCACCTCTTCGGTCGCGGGATTGCGCACCTCGATAACCTTGCCTGATGTTCCCGACGTGAGTTTGCCATTGATCCACATCTGATAGGGCATAGATACCTCTCTGTGTTTTCGACGTTCGGTTCTTTACTATATTACGATATTTTATAGAGGCATGTTCTTCGCCCTTCGTAGCTGCGTGATGTATCACGCGTGGGCGAGCCGGATGTTATGTCTGCCCAGGCAGGCGCACCCTGATCCGCGTAGGGG
>JALYVR010000131.1 GCA_030853145.1 Chloroflexota bacterium
GGGTCGGAGCCGTCTCACTTGTTCTATGAAGCTTGACAGCGTAGTAGGATCCAGGCTTGCTCACCTGTTCTGGCTCCTACACATGGTGAGGTGTTGGCGCTCCGAAGGATAACACTATCCATTAGAGGGACGCTTAAGCAAGCGACCGAACAGATTAACGCCGTCTGGATAACAGGTCTACTACCAGGCCGGTCACCGCGCCCCAGACAATATGCGCGCCTATCATGAGAACGTTGCGGCGCAGTGGCTGCCTGGGCGCCGATTGAGAGATGCCCATGATGGGCAGCAGGCCAAGATAGCTGCCGAACCACACCACCAGGCCGAAGACGACGCCTTTCAGGATGGCTGGCAGCGCGATCCTGGCCATCAGCAAATTGTAGAAGGCCCCCATTGCCGCGCCATAGCCAAGATGGAAGATCAGACTCAGGCCCCGGCGCTCTTTTTTGTTTGCCGGCTTCCCAGGCTTCACACGCCTGACAAGCTCCTCGGTGATCTTTTCAGGCGGCAGGGCGTAGCGCTGCCAGTGGGGCAGCACGCGCTGCATGGCGAGCATAAAGATAGTCATAGGCGCCGTTGCCAGGCAGCCGGCAGCCGCGCCCTTGAGTGCAGAGAGCATAGAGCCTACGCCCGGTGTAGACGCCAATGTGTGTTGCCCTGCTGCGGGCGTGTTCTCTCTTCGAGTGTATACCATCTATTATTCCTTCTATGTAAGCTAGCTGACTGGACAGCGGGTTATAATGTGTACACGCGCGCACGTAAAAAAGAGGTTTCAGTGTGCCTCTTCTCGCGTAGGGATTCGGCTTGCCGCATCTGTGTGGACGGCCTTTGGACCTGTAAGCCTCCCTCCTGACCTCGCTTGCGCGGCCAGCATGGATGCGGCGAGCCGAATCCCTACGCGGGCGGGGAGTTCCACCCGTCCAAGGCGCTGTATAAT
This sequence comes from Chloroflexota bacterium, assembly GCA_030853145.1. Taxonomy (GTDB): domain Bacteria; phylum Chloroflexota; class Ktedonobacteria; order Ktedonobacterales; family Ktedonobacteraceae; genus JALYTT01. Next base: position 935 of record JALYVR010000131.1, read on the forward strand.
CCTGACCTGCTCACGATAGCAGGTGCAGCGCGTACGCGCTGCGTTCCAGCGTTTCACGGAACTGGGGAGCGGCGATCGAGATCAGGCTGCGGGCGCGCTCGGCCAGGTCGCGGCCGTGGAGAGCGGCAATGCCGTACTCGGTAATCACGTAGTGAACATGGGCCCTCGATGTGGTGACCGCGGCCCCTGGAGTCAGGATAGGCACGATGCGCGAGGTCAGCCCATCGATGGGCGTGAGCAGACCCAGGAGTGAATCAGTCGAGGCGAGCTCGCTTGTGCTCCCGTGCGGCACACGAGCTGTCGCCGGCAGCGCGATGATCGGGCGCCCCCGTTTGGCGAGGGCCGCGCCACGCATGAAGTCCATCTGCCCACCGACGCCGCTATAGATGCGCGTGCCGATGGACTCGGCACAGACCTGGCCCATCAGGTCCACCTGGATGGCGCTATTCACGGTCACCATGTGCTCGAACTGGCGAATGATCGTGGTGTTGTTGGTGTAATCGGTCGGGCGCATCTCAACCGCGGGATTATCGTGAATAAAATCCAGCAGGCGGCGCGAACCAACCACGAAGCTGGCAACGATCTTATGGCGGTCGAGCGTCTTGCGTTTCCCGGTGATCACCCCTTGCTCCACGAGGTCAAGCACGCCATCCGAGAACATCTCGGTATGCACCCCCAGGTCGCGGCGGTCCACCAGCGATTCGAGGACCGCGTCGGGAATGGCGCCGATGCCGAGCTGGAGCGTCGCGCCATCCTCGATCAGGCTGGCGACATGCCGCCCGATCAGCCGCTGCGTCTCATTGGGTGTCCGGCGTGCGACTTCATAGAGCGGCCCGTCGAACGCTACGGCATAATCAAGCCTGGAGACATGCACGAAGCTGTCGCCATGCGTCCTGGGTACATGAGGATTGACCAGGGCCACAACGGAGCGCGCGTGATCCACGGCCGACCTGGCGACATCCACCGATGGACCAAGCGAGCAGTAGCCATGATGGTCCGGAGGAGAGACCTGCACGAACGCTACATCGATTGGCAGCAGGTCATCTGCTGCGAAAAGCTGGGGAATGTCAGAGAGGAAGATCGGCGTATAGCTGGCCCTACCGGCATTAGCGGCTGCGCGTATATTCTCTCCCACGAACAGGGCACGCGCGTTAAAGTGTCCCTGCCAACGTTCATTTGTGTAGGGTGTTGGTCCGTATGTATGCAGGTGCGTAATTTCAACGTCGCGCAGCTCCTCGCCGCGCGCGACCAGCGCCTCTAGCAGCGGCGTGGGGGTGGCGCAGGCCCCTTGCACAAATACGCGGTTGCCGGATGCCACAATCTTTACCGCCGTCTCCGCGTTACACCAGACTGTCATGGTATGCCTCCCAATGATTCTTCGTATGAATGCTTGCTTACACTGTAATATACCTCAGGGGTTCAACGCAAGAGCGTACGTTCTCCACGGCACCAGTCCAGGCGCGACTTCACTTTCTTGTTTGGAATGTCCATGAAAATTCTGGTTACCATGCTTTGAAGATAATATAGGCATAAGATGAGATTATCGAAAGTGTTGTGTCTCTTGACGAATGATAAGCTATGGCATACAATTCTTTAGAATCGTTTTCCGGGTCAGAAGCGGTACTCTGCCCGAAAGGTGTGGACGTGCCGGGAAGTGGTAGAGGTAGTTGTGAGCCAGTGGCAAAATAGTGACGAAGACACAAAAGAACAGCCATCGCTTGGCAGCGTCATCCGGCAATTGCGCCGTCAACGAAATCTGACGCAGGCGGAGTTGGGTGGGGAGCGCTTTTCAAAGTCGTATGTAAGCGCGGTGGAGTTGGAGAAGATCGGCCCCTCTCAGGAGGCGATCGATTTCTTTGCCGAGCAATTAGATCAGCCTGCCGATGGTTTGCGGCGCTTTCTCCGCCAGGGGTCAAACGTGAAGTCGCTCACTCTACTGCCAGGTCTTCCGGTGTATGAACTTGCCCATTACTCTATCCAGGAGGAGATTATCTTGCTCCTGGATATCTTGCTGGAAGGGGCCGAACCATCCACCTCTTTGTTCCAGCACAGGCTCCCTCTGCTTTCGCCAGAGATGCTTGTAGGGTTGCCTTTGCAGATACAGGCGTGCTACGCCTTCTTGCATGGCCTGGTGGCCCGGCAGAAAGGTGAGTTTGCCACGGCGCGCGATGCGTTCGAGCAGGCGTTCCCGTCTGCGCCACCGAAGTATCACGCGGCTATCCTGGATGAACTTGGGATGAACTACTACCAGGAGCAGAATTATCAGAGCGCCTTAAGTTACCATAGGCGTGCGCTGACCCTGCTCAAAGAGGATGGCGCGAACGGCGCAAATACGATCCCTAATTCGCGTCTGCGTATTGAGTTGCATTGTGGCAACGATTACCAGGCTCTTGGCTTGCATCGCCAGGCTTATGCCCATTTCGAACGCGCTCGTATGTATCTGAGCGTCGCCCATGATATGCAGACGGCGGGCCAGATTTACCGGGGCCTGGGCTATTGCATGTACGCGGCCGCCTATCAAAGTAGGACCGGTTCACAGGCCGCCAGCCGCGATCCGCTCTCTATGGATGAGAAAGAGCGTGAATTTCAGCGCGCGGGGAGTTACCTGCTGCAGAGTCGCACATTGTACCAGGTCAGCCGCGACCGGGTGGGGGAGTCGAACGTGCGTCTCTTGCAGGCGATGGTGTTGCTTGATTACTGTGATCAACGAAAACAGGCGGCGCGCGAGAAGGTTCGCACGCTTGGAACGCCTGTCTCTGTGAGCGGTGTGGCCCTGCTTGACGAGGCGGAGGAGCAATGCTGGCAAACGCTGATCTTATGGCAGGAGGAGACGTTGACCCAGGTTGGTCTGCCTCCGCTTGACATGGAGACCGTGATCTATGTGGCCCTGGCCTATGTCATACGGGTATTTGTGCAGCGCGCAGCCCTGGCCCGCCTGGGGGGCTATAGTGATACTGCCCTCCAGGAGCGCTCTCGCTCGGCCCAACTCTGCCAGCGGGTTCTGGCCACGTTCTCGCAGCCCGACTTCCCATGGGACTTCATTCGTGATCTAAGCGGGCCTCAGGTACGTACCATCGTGTACCAGAGCCAGCCACTGCCACGGCTCCCTGACCCGTTCACGCTGGCGCAGCATGTGCAGCGCAGCCCGATTTGCCTGGCGGAGATCTACCTCTCGGCTGGAGAGTTGGCCGAGGAACTGGGAAGCGCGGCTCTCGATCTGAATTATGCCTTTGATTGCTACCGGCGCGCCGATCAGTGTTTCCAGTCCTCGCTCAAGGCTATGCGACAGGCGGTACCCGGCGAAGCGCGTGACCCCAGTTATCTTGCGCGCCGCTACCAGCGCTGTATTAGCATCCTGGAAGAGCGTATCCAGGATGCGCCTGATACCGCCCAGGAGACGATGCAGGTGCTGGTGAGTATCCTTAAAAGCAGCCTCCACCATCTCCCATGTTCCATCGTGCCGCCCCAAACCGCGTAGGAAGCCACGGGGTGGGCGGCTAGTGTGGCTCGTCCTTTCGTGTAGGGGCGCCGCTTCGGCTTCCCTTCGGCTCCCCTTGCCCGCCGACAGTGCCCGCCGACAAGGTCTGCGCCCCGGATTCATCCGAAGATGCAATATGCGAGCATGTGATATAGATGCGCGAAATTTTATAGTGACTCGACGATCAAACGCGCTCGCTTTCGCATATAGTGTTCAGCTCTTGCAATTCGGCTGTGCGCGCCCGTAGTTCCTCGTTGGTGGTCTCCAGTTCTTCGTTGGCGGCCTGGAGTTCCTCATTATTGGTCTCCAGTTCTTCGTTGGCGGCCTGGAGTTCCTCGTTGGTGGTCTCAAACTCCTCAACGGTGGCCTGCAACTCTTCATGAGTCAGTACCAGCTCTTCGTTGGCGACCTGTAACTCCTCGTTGGTGTCCAGCAGTTCTTTGTTCATATCGTTCAGGCGTTTATTGGCGCCGCTCAGTTCGTGCATAAGTTGCGACTGCTCTGATTGGACAGCCTCTAATTGCCTTCTGATCTGGATCTGCTCGGTGACATCAATGACACTGATGGTCGCCAGGTCCGGCGTGCCAGCCTCCAATTGCATAAGCGTGATGGAGAGCGATACAACGCGGCCGCTGCCACCTGGGGGGGTCTCGAACTCCACGTCTGGCAGCGTGATGGTACCACGCTCGCGGAAGACGGCGTCGATGGCGTTGCGCACCTGGGGATAGGGAATGCCGCGCACCGCGTGCAGGAAATCCTGCTCGCTATTGAGGTCACGCAGGCCCAGCAGGCAGCGTGCCGAACCGTTGGCGATCACAATGCGGTAGGAGTGGTCGATAATCACGATGCCCATGGGCAGGAAGCGTAGCAACATTTCATTGAAGCGACGCAATTGTCCAATCTCGAACGGAGGCGAACTCTGTTCTGGTTCGCTCTGCGCCCGGCCCTTTGCCAGGCCCATGCGATAGGAGGAGCGCATCTCTGTGTTCGATATACGCAACTCCGGCAGTTCTGGACGACGGGTGGTAGGGGGGGCGCTGTCCAGGCAGCGATAGACCTTCCAGTGTTTATTGGTCAGTTCATAGTAGGACTGCGTGGGCCGCACGGTCTCTGTTTTGCCCAGGAACAGGTAGCCGTCGGGGAAGAGCGAGAAGGCGAATTGGTTGAGCACGTAGTCCTGAAGTTCTGGTGTGAAATAGATGAGCACGTTGCGGCAAAGCACAAGGTCGATGTGTGGGAAGGGGGCGCTGCGGCTCAGATTTTGCTGTCCGAAGATGACCATCTGGCGCAGCGCCTTGGAGATGCGGTAGCCGTGGTCGGCGCGCTCGAAAAAACGTTCGCGGTACTCTGCCGGCACGCCTTTCAGCAGGTGTTCGGAATACAATCCGCGCCGGGCAAAGGTAATCGCGGCCTCGTCCACGTCGGTGGCGAAGATTTTCACGCTCCATTCAGGAAGTTCCGCGCCCAGCAGGTCGGTGAGCAGCATGCCCAGGGAATATGGTTCCTCGCCCGTCGAGCAGCCGGCCGCCCAGAAGCGCAGCACGCGCTCGCGCTCGCGTGCGCGTGCCACCAGTTTGGGCAGGACCTCGCTTCTGATGTAGCTGAAGGCGTCGGTATCGCGAAAGAACTGTGTTACATTGATGAAGAACGATTGTACCAGTTCGCCTACCTCATCGGGATGTGTCGCTAGATACGTGGAGTACTCGCCGATGGTGCGAATACGGGTCACCATCATGCGGCGCCCGATGCGGCGCAGCAGGGTTGCGACCTTATACGAGCGAAAATCGATACTGGCCTGGCGACCGACCTGCTCAAGAATGTCGTGCAGGACCTGCTCCGTCTTGTCTTCTGGCAGTGGCAGGCTGACCCCGGTCACAAGGTCGTAGAGCAATGGCCCGATGTGTTCCAGGTCCACCTCGAAATCCGCGATCGATGGCGGCAGCGCCAGGGGCATCGAGGGATAGCGCGCGCTCTGCGGGTTCTGGATAATGACGATCCCACTCGCATTCTTGACATCTATGGCGCCGGCTGCACCATCAGTGCCGGAGTCGGTGAGGATCACCGCGATCAAGCGGTCGCCATAGAACTCGGCGGCGCTTGAGAGCAGCATATCGACCGATGGCCTGGGTCGCTTCGATGATGTATCCTCTTCTACCTCGACCCGGTGGTCACAAATCGTCACCTGGCGATTGGAGGGGACCATGTATACCTTGCCTGCTTCAAATTCCTCGGTCGTGGTTACCAGAACGATGGGTAGGGTAGTACGGCGCTGGAGAATGCTATCCAGGGTGCTGGGCTGGCCGGGATCGAGGTGCTGGGCCAACACGATGGGGGTGGGGAAGTCCGCCGGTAAACTGCTCAGCAGCACGGAAAGCGCCTCGATGCTGCCCGCCGATGACCCAATGACTACTAGATTCCCCGAAACAGGGGATGAGCGCGTGTCCTCATTCATACACGGTTTCCCTTCCTCTACTTCACTTCCTGCTCGCGTTCTTACTCTGATGTATGCTGCTTGTGTATCATCTGCATAGGAGAAACAGGCTGGTTTGCCGACGTGACTGCCTCATCCTTGAGCAGAATCTGCCGGATAAGCGAGGCATGCTGTTCCGTCTCCTGCATGTTCCGTTGGAAGTACTGTACTAACCAGGCCTGATTTTTGTCCCGGGCCTGCTTAATCATGCGGCACGACAATTCGATGCGCTCATCCAGGATCTTGAGGGCCGCCCAGAGGGCCTTCTCCAGCGTATCAGATTGCTCCGCCAGCATACTCTCGACAGAGAAGCTATGCCCGACTCGGCATCTGAAGCGCAGCAGGTACCCGTCATGTATTTCCCACAGAACGCCGCTGCACTCAGGACAGGAGAATGCCGAAGGAGTGCCTGGCGGATGTGCATCATGGGGCATATCCATCTCCACAATCCCAATCTCTGTATCCATATCCGCCTGCTGGGCGCCCGCGTGCAGGGTATTTGATGACAATGCGCCCCTTGCGGGCGCCCCTTCATATCGGCGGGCCATGCGCGTTAACAGGGGGCCAATGGCGGCTAATGGGAGCACATATTCCACATCGACGTGCGCCAGCGCGCTGCGAGGCATATTGGAGAAGAAGGCCTCGTCTGGATTCTGCACAATGGTCAGTCCGCCCTGGTTCTTCACTGCCAGTAATCCGGCTGTCCCATCATCGAGCGCGCCCGTCAGAATCACGCCCGCTACTCGTGAGCCATAGGTGAGAGCGGCCGAGCGGAATAATGGGTCAATGGCTGGCCGGTGGCGGTTCTCTCGTGGCCCGCGAATCACGCGCATCTGGTCACGTTCCAGCAGCAGGTGATGGTCCGGCGGCGCGATGTAGATATGGCCGGGAACGATGGCATCCTCATCTTCGGGATGGAGCGCCGGCAACAGCCCTGCGCGGCTCAAGATGTCTGGCAGTACGCTCAAATTGTGGGGGGGAATATGGAGAACAATAAAAATAGACGCGGGCAAGCTGCGAGGCAAGGATTTGACCAGTTCCATGAGCGCCTCAACCCCTCCGGCGGAGGCTCCAATAACGATAATATCACAACCAGGCACGTTGTCCTCCAGGAAGAATTACATACATTCGTATAATACCGGCATGATACAGCTTGACGTATAGGATGTCAAGCACGCCAGGAGACGATGAGACGATAGGAGCCGAATTGGAACGTCCCATGAAACTTCACTCTCTTCTGCTCCATAATGTGGCGCATGTAACTTTTCCCCCCCTCATGCGATTGGAAAAGTGAGGCCTCAAATTTAAAGGGAGTAACGGATGCACCTCTCACAAGAAATAGTTTCTAATCGTTCGCCAGTAGCTAGACTCTATGAGCTGTATGCGCCAGCCATTTTCGCCTATCTACGCCGGCACACGTCTTCCCGCGAGGATGCGGAGGATGTGCTGGTTGAGGTATTCGTGGCCGCAGTCGAAGCTGGCAATCTTGCTAACCTGGGCGAGAAGGAACAACTCGCCTGGCTCTGGCGTGTAGCTCGCAATAAGGGGGTGGATGCATATCGACGGGAAAAGCTCCGGCAAGGGATTGACCTGGACCTGTTCGCGGATATGATCTTTGACGATGACCCCGCCCCTGAGCAGGCGGCTCTGCTTCAGGAAGAGTATGCCCACCTGCGTATGCATTTGGAGAAACTTACGCCGCTGCAACGGGAAGCGCTGCATCTGCGTTTCGCCAACGATCTGCGTTGTTCTGAGATTGCCGAGGTGTTGGGCAAACGCGAAGGTGCAATTCGCGTCCTGCTCTCACGCACGCTCAATTTTTTACGCGCCATCTACGCCAAAGACCAGGGAGAAGCCAGTTATGAAGCACGATCGTGATTTTTTCACACCTGAGACGATAGACGAACAGGTGGAGCAGATTGCGCAGGAAGCCAGAGAGGTTCGCCTGTTACGCGATGAGCAGCCCCCGCGATCGTTTCAGGTGGCCGAGAGCCTGGTGAACGATCTCCAGCAGCACTACCACGCCGAGCAGGTACAGGATGTTGCCTCGCTTGAGCGTTCCTGGAAACGCATCTCGTCTCGCGTTGGCGGTCAGCAGGGACAGACGCAATTGACTGACAAACAACTCGTAACGCCCGATATTCAGAGGTTTCCCTCCGAAAGGACTCGTCCTATGCAAAAAAATCTATCCGAACGCCCCAAACAGGGGAGATTTTTCCGGAGTCTCAGCACACTTGCGGCTGTGCTCTTCATTGGCCTGCTGGTCGGCGGCCTGCTGGTCGTGCTGAACGCAACTCATCATGGAACAAAGACAGGCTCAAGGAACATTGTTGCCACGAAAACGGTGACTGCAACACCAGCGCCCGCCATTCACTTTGGGCATACCGTGTATACGACGCCGCCCGACTCGATGGGCTTTCAGGGAGGCCTGTCCTGGTCGCCGGATAGCAAACGCATCGTCGCGTACGGTGTGGCTCATGGTGTCCAGATCTGGGATGCGACCACCGGCGCGCACAAAGTGACGATCCCGATCCCCGATACGTCCATAGCGAATGTTGCCTGGTCGCCCAACAGCCAGTTGGTAGCGCTCACGACGTATACACAGATCATGCTGGTGGACGGACGGACTGGCATCGTTAAGCACATCTATTCCGCAGCTACGGCACGTATAGATAGCTCTGCCAGCGGCCCTTACCTCTCGCTCTTGATACCCACCAGCGGCGGCGTTGGTTACGGCGCTGTGTCCTGGTCGCCCGATGGTCGTTTCCTGGCTGTGTCGGTGTCAACCGGGCCAGGTGGTACAGTTCAGATTTTGAATGTGCGGACCGGCGTCGTGGCCTATACTCTTCCTG
>JALYVR010000132.1 GCA_030853145.1 Chloroflexota bacterium
GATCTGGGGAATCTTGCTGAATGTGCCGAAGCGGCTGAGCGTCACGATAATGGCCCAGCGTTGTGCCGCGCAGAAGGGACAGTACTCCGCGCCGGCATAGAAGAACTCAGGCTTCCCCGTGGGACCGTTCAGCACCGGTGGGTTGCCATTCACTGCATGGAGCAGATTGGTGACACCGCCGGTCCCCACGGCATTGGCTACGGAGGGATCGACGCCGGTAACAGCTTTCAGGACGGTGCTGTCAGTGACGACGGGAGTCTGGACGGCAGTGCTGCTGGTCGATTGATGTGACACGTAGAGAAAGATGCCGACGATGGCCGCGATCACTACCAGCGTACCCACTACCAGGAGCCAGGGTCTGCGTTTCGAGCGCAACTTGTATCCTCTGTTTTGTCCACTGCTGCCTGGCTTGCGGGCCTGTGCCTGGCTTGCCTGGTTCCCTGAGAATCGCTGCTGTTTGTATTGCTCCCGGCGTTGGGAGGCTCGTTGTTTCGATTTCGCCATGATATGTGTACTTCCCCGTTATTTACAAAATACTATCCTGTTCTCTAAAAACTGTGCCCCTATTGTATCATACGTTCCGTTCCTACACAGGCAGACCCAATATGTTAGCCCTATTGACCTGTGTGCCGGCTCTCCCTATACTAAGCGGAGGTATTGAATTGTCGCTCCTCATCTTGAGAGGAAAGGGGCGTAGCTGGTTGTGAAGAAAGTTATTCGCTGGCAAGTGCTGGCGCTGCCAGGCCTGGGTCTGCTCGCTCTAGGTCTGCGGCTGTATGGGTTGAACTGGGACCAGGGCAATAGCTTCCATCCCGATGAGCGCCAGATTATGTTTCATGTGACGGCACTTGCCTGGCCTGGCAGTCTCGCCCAGTTTTTCGATCCTGTGAATTCGCCGCTGAATACGCATTTTTTTGCGTATGGTTCATTCCCATTCTATCTTCTGGCCCTGTTGGGCCATGTACTCGGCCACTTTTTTCCGGCCGTGAACAGCTTTACCAACCTGACGCTGGTGGGCCGTGTGCTCTCCGCGCTCTTCGATAGCGGCACTGTGCTGCTGACAGGCTGGCTGGCGCTGCTGCTCGCGCCAGGCGATACGCCGGAAGAGCGGAACTACGCGTGGGGCATGGCGCTGCTGGCGGCCGCCCTGGTAGCCTGGACGCCACTCCAGGTGCAGCTCTCGCATTTTTACGCCGTTGATACTATGCTGCTTTTCTTTGTGGTGCTGACGGTGCTGGCCTGCGTGGCGCTGGTGCATACCCGTGCCCCTATACGCTGGTCGCTTGTAGCCGGCCTGGGCTACGGCCTCGCGCTGGCTACCAAGTTTAGCGCCGCGCCACTGGCCGTCCCGTTGCTCGTCGCGCTGCTCCTGCGCTGGTCACAGGGCGAGCGCTCATCAACCATCACGGCCCTCGTGCTCTCAAGCCTCACAACGATCGTTGTATTTCTTATAGCCATGCCCTACGCGTTGCTTGATCGGCAGAACTTTGTGGCGCAGTTGCTGGACCAGGGGAGCCTGGCGCGCGGGGAACTCGATCTGCCTTACGTGCGCCAGTTTTATGGGACGATACCCTATGTGTACGAGGCACAGAATATGCTGCTCTGGGGCCTGGGGGTCACGCTTGGCCTGGCCGCCTTTGCCGGGTTGCTGTGGCTGCTATGGCGCGTATGGAGGCGTAGCGCCGGTGTGTGGCTGGTTGTGCTGGCCTGGGTGCTGGTGTATGGCGCCATTACCGGCAGCTTCTATGTAAAGTTTATGCGCTACATGTTGCCGCTCTATCCTTTTCTCGCGCTGATGGCGGCGGCTATCTTGATCGCCTTCTGGCGATACACTACAGCCCGCCAGCCGAGAGCGAGGAGCAGGCTGCCGCTGGCGTTTCTGCGCTATGGCACCATCGTCATTGTGCTGGCGGGAACGATGTTCCAGGGCCTGGCCTTGCTGAATATCTATAGCCAGCCGAATACGCGCGTGCAGGCTTCGCGCTGGATGTACAGTCACTTGCGGCCTGGTAGCGTGCTCACCTATGAACAATGGGATGACCCCCTGCCTGTGGCGGTTGATGGCCATGATCCCAGCATCTTTCAGCAGGCCACCTATCCCGATGCTAGTGGGCAGCCGCAGGCAGGGCTGGATCTGTATGGCGACGACACGGTGAATAAAGCGCGTATGCTGGCTACGCTCTTGCCGGGCATCAATGCGATTACTATGCCGACCGACCGCCTGGATAAGTCCATCCCGCGCATCCCGGCCCGCTATCCGCTTACCATCCACTATTACCAGTTGCTCTTCAGCGGTCAGCTCGGCTTTCACCTGGCGGCCGAGTTTGAGAACCATCCCACCCTGCTGGGTATCACGCTCGACGATAGCGGCGCCGACGAGAGCTACTCGGTGTTCGATCATCCTCACGCGCGCATTTTTGTGCGCGATGCGCCCTATCCCTATACGCCGGATCAACTCTTTCATAAGCTACTTGATGGCATACATTTGCCGCCGCCGGGCGCGCAGATCTCCGGCACCCAACGTTCGCTCTTGCTCACCCCGCAGCAGATCGCCGATGATCAGCAGTCTCCCCCTTTCAGTGTCCAGTTTCCGGCGGATAGTCCCGCGAACGCCGCCCCGGTCTTCTTCTGGTGGTTGGCACTCCTCCTGCTGGGCCTGCTCATCTATCCCCTGATCTTCCCCATGTTGCGCACTCTGGCCGATCGTGGCTATATCTTTAGCAAGACACTGGGTATCCTGTTGCTGGCTTACCCGGCCTGGTTACTGGCCGCGTCCCACTTGCTGCCTTTCAGTCGTGGCTCTCTGTTCCTGATCCTGGGCGTGATGGCGCTGCTGGCCGCGCTGCTATGCACCCTACAGCGACGAACGCTGCGCGCCTTCCTGCGCCAGCGCTGGCGATTATTGCTGCTTGAAGAGTTGCTCTTTACGCTGGCCTTCCTGCTCTTTGTCGGCATTCGCGCGCTCAATCCTGATCTGTGGCATATCTATCTGGGCGGCGAGAAACCTATGGAGCTGGCCTTTCTCAACGCTGTGCTGCGCAGTCCCTACATGCCGCCTTATGATCCCTGGTTCGCGGGTGGGTACATCAATTATTACTACTATGGATATGTGATCATCGGTGCGCTGATCAAGCTTACAGGCATTTTTCCCATGACGGCTTTCAACCTCGCTCTGCCCACACTCTTCGCGCTCACCTTCACTGGAGCCGTTTCGCTGGTCTATAGCCTCACCGCGCGTATTCCGATAGCACTGCTGGGGGGCTATTTCGTGGCGCTGATCGGCAATTTTGATGGGCTGGCCCAACTCAGAGGACAGCTCGCGGCGCTGCTTGCGCACATGGCGCCGCCCGCCTTCCAGTATTGGCAGAGCAGCCGCGTCATTCCCTTCACCATCAATGAATTCTCTTTCTGGAGCTTCCTCTTTGCGGACCTGCACCCGCACGTCATTGATATGCCGATCGCGGTGCTGATGCTGGGCCTGGCCACCGCCGTGTTGCTCTCTGCCGGCGATAGCAGTATAGCGCCCAGGGAGCGCCGCCGTATGCTCCCCGGCCTCTATGTGTTGTTGGCTTTCGTCTTTGGCACGATCGGCTGCGTCAATCCATGGGATATGCCAGTATATGTCGTTGTGCTCGCCGCCATATTCGTCATGCAGAAGGTCCAGGAAACGCGCGGCTCCAGCAGGCGCGAGATCGCTATCGCCCTGGCCTTTCACCTTGTGACATTAATGCTTGTCTGTGGCCTCGGCTATCTCTGCTACGCCCCGTTCTATGCCACCTACCAGCAGCTCTATGTCGATGGCCTGGGGCTGGTGCAACTTGGTACACGGCTGGGAGACTATCTCACGCTCTTCGGGCTATGGATCTTCCTCGCGTTGAGTTTCTTCCTGCTGGAACTCTATCGCTGGTGGACAGGACGCCGGCCCCGCCGCTCTAGCGCCAGGTGGGCCGCCATCTACCTGCTCGTCTGTGGGCTGGTACTGTTCCTCGCCGCGCTCGCTGGCCTGAAGACGCTGCTCGCTATGCTGCTTGGCCTGGGAGGCTTTCTGTTGCTAATGCGCTATAGGGTTTCGCCAAAAGTAGGGGCGCAAGACAGGGGGGCGGCCAGCGCTAAGGCTGGCGTCCCCCCGGCTGGCGCCTCTTTATCGCTGACGTATCTCTTGCTGCTGATGGGGCTGTGTATCAGCCTGGGCATGGAGATCGTCTATGTGCGCGATTTCCTGGACGGCGGAGATTATGAGCGCATGAACACCGTCTTCAAGTTCTCAATGCAGGCCTGGCTGTGTTTTGCTATCGGAGGCGCCCTGGCCGTACACCGGATGCGGAACCTCTGGCAGGGGCTGGCGCGGCGCGTCTGGTTGGTGGTCCTGATTGTACTGGTACTGAGTTGTTCGGTATTTCTGCCGGAAGGCACCGTCTCGCGCCTGCTCGATCACCAGGTCTGGATGCAGGCGCAACCCCCGCCGCGGAGCGCGGCCTACCTCCCAACGCTGGATGGTTTTGCCTTTGCGCACGCCTGGTATCCGAGTGATGCCAGCGCCATCGAATGGCTCAACGCGCATGTTGCGGGGGCGCCTGTGATCCTCGAAGCGGAGGCGCCTGTCTCGTACCAGTGGTTTAACCGGGTCTCGGTCTACACGGGCCTGCCAGATGTGCTTGGCTGGCCCGATCACGAGGACGAGCAGCGCTATAGCAGCCAGCCGTTGAACCGGATTACCGACATCGGGATCATCTATACCACCACCAGTCAGGGCCAGGCGTTTACGTTGCTCAAGTACTATCATGTGCGCTATATTTATGTGGGCGCCCTGGAACGACAGATATACGCTGGGCAGAGCACTCAGGGCCTGGATAAATTCGACCATATGATAGGAGACACATTAAGAAATGTCTATCAGGCCGATGGTGTAACTATTTACGAGGTCCTATGAGGGAACGGAATGGCTGGCTTATTCGTTCTTTCCTCATAAGATACTGTTTTTGAGAACAAATCTCTTGCAAGGTAGTGTAAAATTGAATGGCAAAGACATTGTATAAAGGCGGCTGTGTCCTTCAAAGAGAGTGGCTATGATTGAATTGTTACAGATGTGGGCCCTGGTCGAAGTCCTGGGGTTCGCCTGCCTTCCGCTCACTGTGACCGTTTTTCATAATCTGCCGGATCGAGGCTGGGCCTTCAGTAAGGCGCTGGGCGTGGCTTTGTTGGCCTTCGGGGTCTGGTTTCCCTTGATGTGCTTTCAGACGCTCCCGTTTAGCCAGCTTTTCATCGCGGGTGTGTTGCTTATCTTGCTGGCAGGTAGTGTCGTTGGCTTTCTGCTTACGAGACAGACGCTGAGCAAGGTGCTACGCTCTAATATTGGCTACCTGGCAATCTGCGAGGGCGTATTTCTGGGTATGGTCTTCCTGCTTGGCTGGATTCGCAGCTATGGACCGGATATTCGTAACTTTGAGATGTTCATGGACGAAGGCTTCATCGCCTCCATCATGCGCAGCCCCCACCTGCCCCCCGCCGATATGTGGTTGTCTGGCTCTGCGCTTAACTACTATTACTACGCGCATTTCACCGTTGGCATGCTGGCGAAATTGCTGGGACAGTCGCCCTCTATCGCCTTCAACACCGGTATCTGCGCTCTCTTTGGTCTAACGGCGGTCAATCTCTTTGGGGTGACGTGTAACATCGTGGGCTGGGCCAAATATGTGCGTAGGGCGGCGCGCACCCCTGGTAATGCAGAAAGCGTTGAGCGGCCTGATACGGCGCATCCATCCCTGCTGGGCGCGATGCCGTATGGCCTGCTGACGATGGCTATGGGGCTGGTACTGGGCAACCTGGCAGCCACGCAGCAGTGGTGGCGCGAACATGGAGATGCGACGCAGTTCGATTGGTTCTCCCCCACGCGCGTGGTGGATAAGACGATCAACGAGTTTCCGGCCTTTAGCTTCCTGCTCTCCTGCTTTCACGCGCATGTGCTGGCGCTGGCCTTCACAATTGTGGCTATAGCGCTGGCCCTGAACCTGTTTTTGGAGCGCGGAGACGAAGAAGATGGTGGCAGCCGGGGGCTACGCGTCTTTGGGCGAGGGTGGCGCCTGCCCTTTACTCTGGGCGCGACGGCGCTGATCCTGGGCGCGCTCTTCACGATGAACGGCTGGGATTTCCCTACCTATGTGGGGCTGGCGATCATCTGCATTGCCCTACAACAGTGGCTGGCTCATAAAGCCCACTTTGATGCCGGCCTGATCCTGGACGTGTTTACGGCCGGAGCAGCGTTAATCGCGCTCTCCCTGCTCCTGTATGTGCCGTTCTACCTGCATTTTATCTCGCCCGCGCTGGGTCTGGGTATTGTCGATGCGAACAATCGCTCTCAGCCTGGCGATGAGGTGCTGATTTATGGCACGTTCGCCTTCATCTTCATCTCCCTGCTGATCATCAGCGCCATCAAGCCAGACCTCTTCGGGCGTTCCTCCCCTGCGATAGTCGCGGCTACACGGCCCGCCTGGTTGAGCCGGGAAGCGCTGAGTATCGGGCTGATCGGGCTGGTGGGACTGCTGGTCTTGTTGGTGATGCGCAACAGCGGGACGTTTGTGCTGGCCGGTGTGATCACGGCCTTTGGTGTGATACTGGTGCTGTCCCGGCTGCGGGACCGCTCGCTGGCCTTTGTGTTGCTGCTGGGAACGGTAGCCTTTGGCCTGGTGGCGGTCTGCGAGGTCATCTTCTTGCGCGATGTCTTTGCTGACAGCGATCCACGCATGAATACCGTCTTTAAGTTCTACTTCCAGTGCTGGGCGCTGCTGTCTATTACCTCTGGCGCCGGCCTCTTCTTCATCCTGGAAGGGTTTCGCCCTGCGGCGGCGGTCGATGCTCTTCAGCGTTGGGTGCAGCGTGGGAGCCAGGCCGCCTGGCTCGTTGTGTTATGCCTGCTGCTGCTGGCCGGCGTGGTCTACCCCCTGGTGGGAACCTATGCGCGCACCAACCACTATGCCCAGCGTACTAATAACCTGGACGGCTTGCAGTATATGCAGCAGTACAGCCCCGGCGATTATTATGCCATTCGCTGGCTCAATAGCCATGTCGAAGGCGACCCGGTGATCCTGGAGTCGGTCGGGCCGGACTACAGCGACTACGCGCGTATCTCGGCGTTCACCGGTCTGCCGACTCTGATGGGCTGGGTGGGACACGAATATCAATGGCGTGTGAACTGGTTTAACCATGGCTTGAACATGGCCGATTTCGCGCGCCGGACAGGCGATATCGATACGATCTATACCGATTCACACCCCGATGTAGTCATGTCCTTACTGGCGCGTTACCAGGTAGCGTATGTATACGTTGGGCCTTTAGAGCAAGCAAAATACCCTACGGCTGACCTGCATCGTTTTGGCGCCTTCTTACAGGTGGTCTATGCAGCTCAGGGTGTTACAATATATCAGGTGATAGGCCAGGGCCATTGATGTCCTTATTTACAGGGAGTCAGATGTGAAGAGCTACGGAATCGAGCCGCGCGATGATATACCAGCACACGCGGTTGATATAGAAGAGGGAAGCGGGCATGCTCACGCGGTCGATACAGAAGAGAGAAGCGGGCAGGGGTATGAGTTGGAAGAGGATGAGGGAGTCATCTCGGAAGGTGAAACTCCTCTTGAGCCGCAGGGTCCGCGCTTCAGACCCCCCTCGCGCGAGCAATTGCTGATCTGGATTCCGTTCTGGGCGGTGATCTTGCTGGGGGCTATCCTGCGTTTTTGGGCGTTGGGCGACAAGCCGCTGCATCATGACGAGAGCCTGCATGCCTATTTCTCGCTACACTTGCTGTATGACATGTCGAACTGGGCCAACTGTTTCAGCCCGCTCTCCAATTGCTATCGCTATGATCCACTGCTGCACGGTCCGTTCCAGTTCCATTTCATTGCCCTGACCTACAAAATTAGTCAGTTGCTGGGCGCGCCCGACAACGGGGTAAACACAACGACGGTGCGCATTCTGGCGGCGACTCTGGGTAGCGCGCTGGTAGGCCTGCCGTATTTCCTACGCGACTACCTCGGCAAGACCGGGGCCTGGCTGGCCTGCCTGCTGCTGGCGGTGTCGCCGAGCATGGTCTACTTCTCGCGTTTCGCGCGCGAGGACATCTATATGGCCTTCTTCACCTTGCTGATGGTAGTGGCGGCGGCGCGCTACCTGCGCGACCGCAAGATGCGCTGGCTGGTGATCGCGGCGCTGGCCTTCGCGTTCTCCTATGCTACTAAGGAGGCTACATTCCTGACAGTGGCGGTCTTTGGCAGCTTCACGGTAGGTTTAATCCTCTGGGAACTCGGCTTGAGAATAGCGTCCCCTTTGCAGTTTAACCTGCACCATCGCGACTCTGCCGCTGCCCGCTTTGTGCCGCGCACTCTCGCACCTTTCTTCGTGCTGATCTACGTGATTGTGGCTGGGGTGGTCGCTAAGTACTTCTTCCACTGGTTGGATGATCTGGCCGCTTACATCACTACGAAAGCCCATGTAGCGCAGGCCGATGCGTATGTGCAGGGCTTAAAGGATAACACGGTGAAGGTCGTGCCCTGGCTGGGCATCCTGCTCGGTCTCTTTGTGCTGGGCATTCTGGCGCGTGAGATGTTTGGCAAGCTGCCGCCGCCGGGCCGACGCGGGCTGGCGAAGTGGGTTGATCCCCGCCAGCAGCGTGTGCTGGACACGATTGTGACCATGCCCTGGACGCACTGGTTCTTCGCGGTGCTGGCGGCCTGGACGGTCTTCCTGGTGCTTTTCACGGTGCTTTTCACCAATATCAAGGATGGCATCGGCTCCGGCATCTGGCAGGGCCTCTACTATTGGATTCAGCAGATCTATGTCGCGCGTGGAGGTCAGCCCTGGTACTACTACCTGCTGCTGATCCCGCTCTATGAGCAGATCGGGCTGGTCTTTGGCCTGGCGGGTGTGGTGCGTTGCCTGCTGCGCCCAACGCGCTTCCGGCTCTTTCTGGTGTACTGGTTTGTGGGTAATGTGGTGCTCTATTCATGGGCTGCCGAGAAGATGCCCTGGCTGATGATCCATATGACCATGCCGATGATGCTCCTGGCCGCCATTGCCCTGGAGCCGGTGGTGGTGACGCTCTTCAACTTTGCGAAGGAGCGCTTCACTCGTCCAGCCGTAACTCCGGCGCTGCAACCTGCGGTCAATGGGTATGATTTTCCGCAGCCGCGCCCGCGCGTAGGCGGAGTGCGCGCAGGAGCGGCGGCGCTCGGTATGCTCGCGGCGCTGCTCCTGCTGATCCCCACGCTGAACAATATGTACCAGGTCACCTATGTGCATCCGGCGGATGGCCCGCACGAAATGATGGTCTATGTGCAGACGACACCCGATGTCAATACGGTGATGGCCAAGGTTGACGCGCTGGATCGACTCTACTTTGGCGGCAAGCACCAGATGCCCATTGGCATCGCGAGCGATGCGGTCTGGCCCTTTGTCTGGTATGTGCGCGATTATCCCAACATCTGCCTGGACTACCCCACTGGCTGTTCTGCCACGGCACAGAATATCCCGGTGATCATCACAGGCGGAGATAACCCGTATGCGGCCGAATCGCAGTACAGCACCAGCAAACCGGGTGGCTATGTGTATCACCAGTACCATATGCGTTCATGGTGGGATGAGGCCTACAAGCCACCCCCCTGTGTAGCCAGCAAGGCTAACCACAATTGCGCGGGTCAGGAGCAATGGGGCGGTGTGGGTC
>JALYVR010000803.1 GCA_030853145.1 Chloroflexota bacterium
CACGCCATCCGCAGCTGCCATGTTCGTCTCCACCCCGCCGACTTCTCCTGGTTCCAGCGTGTACGGGGCCTGTAAGTGGAGTGTCCCGTTGAGGGCCAACTGGTCATCATCATCGTGTCCGTTATGGATACCAACTGATGTCTTCCACAGCAACTGGCCGCTCACGGCGTCGAAGGCGAACACGAACCCGCCTTTGCCGGCGGCGAGTACCACCGGGCGCCCGGTCGCGGTAGTGGTGTAGATGGGCGAGATCTGCAGGTCCCAGTCATGGAAGTCGTCGGGGAAGGCCTGGTAATACCACTCCAGCTTGCCGGTGGCTTGACTCAACTTGACGATGCTATCGGTATACAACTGCCGGCTGGGGGTCGCCTGCGCCTCCTGGAGCGAGAGATAGGGATTGCCGATGCCCGCGTAGACGGAGTTATCCGGGCCGATCAGCAAGGCATCCCAGGCACCCCCTGCGGTCGCTTTGAGCTGCTGACCTACCTTATCCACCACGGTCTGGAAGCTCCAGAGCGTGGCGCCGGTGGCGGCGTCGAGGGCATAGATGATGCCGCCACCACAGGTGAGCGCCGACGAGACGAAGACCTTCCCGTTGGCTACCTGTGGGGCGATGTTGAAGTTGACCTGGCCTGTCGCGAGTTGCGTATTATACCACACTTGTTGACCTGTTTGCGCATCAAGGGCGAACACCCCACTGGCGGTGACGCCGTAGATCCTGCCATTGGCGATGGTCACGCCATTTGGCCCATAATCGGGAGAGTTGTACTTGTGTGTCCAGAGTACCCGGCCAGTCGCATACCGCACCGCGATCACATTCGACGCCCCATCCTGAAGATAGGCGATGCCGTTGGCAATCACCGGATTGGCAACGTCTGCACCAGTCGCCCCTTTGCCTTGTAGGGGGAGCGTCCAGGCCATCCCCAGCTTCGACACGTTCGTCGAAGCAATGGTCGAGTGCGCGACCCGCGTGTTGTACAGGTTCTCATTCGGGGAGGGCCACTCCGTCGCGTAGCAGATATCCTCCACAGGGGCACCCGGCGGTACAGATGTCGCACTGGCTGCCGCCGACGTGTTGCATGGCAGCGGCGTCGGGGTGCCTTGCACTGATGGCGAGCCGCCGCACGCTGCGAGCAAGGCAGCGAGTACCAGGACGGCCACAAAACCTCTCCATGTGCCGGGTCGTTTCAAGATTTGCATCTGCAACTCCTTTAGCGATGAGTACGCATCGTTTTTTACAACGATTACAATCGGCTTCTGTTGCGCGTCACCATCATACCGGCAATACCAAAAATCAACAGGATCACACCGACTGCAATGAGTACAATGGCGCGTGTTGGATAATAGCCAAGAACCTGCACCTGGAACAACACGCCTACGACAAGTGCGATAATACCGATCACAATAATGGCAACGTATCGCGTGGAATTTCTCATAGCATAGAACCCTTTCTTTAGTCCGTTTGATTGATATTTTACCGGGCAGATGGCGGTGGAGTCCACACGGCGCCAGCAACTGGTGTGGAGGCGATCGGTGGGGCCTGGCGGCACCCGACCAGGCCACCCAGAGCGCCGATGCCTGCTCCCAGACCAGGCTCTAAGGCGACCGTCACGATCAGGCCGAGGACGATGCCAACGACGACGACCGTGTGTAATGCGCTTGACGAGAGACTCCTCCCCTGGTGCTGCGCACTTTGCGCGGCCTGGCACGCACTACCCTGTTCTTGCATATAAATTCCTTTCCTCCATGCCTATTGCAGAATGCAAGCATGTATATAACATATTGTTATGTCCCTTCTGGTGAAGAGTCTACCGCAAAAAAGCCAGGTTGTCTTCCCTCTAAAGAGGTATTTCGCGGGGATCATGTCCTCCTCAGGAGGAGGGGAGGATGTGCAACGCTCGCGCACGGGCCACGGCCTGGGTGCGATTCGTGGCGCCCAGTTTGGCCAGGAGATGTTTGATATGGAACTTGACGGTGTGCAGGCTGAGCACCAGGTGCTGCGCGATCTGCTGGTTGGAGAGACCTTCGGCCACCAGCTGGAGAACCTCACGCTCTCGTTCACTCAGCGGCTCATAGAGCGTCGAGTGTGGTGCTGGTTGCGTCGCGGCATCGGGCTGGGCCTGCCAGACGGGCACGATCGCCGCCTGGATGCGCTGAAGGTAGCCAGGCGAGGCGGTGGTAAAGGGGGCAATCAGCGCGAGCAAGTGCGCCATCACCTCTCCTTCGCCGGCAAACAGGCGCAGATAGCCTTCTGGCTCGGCTTGAGCGAGGATTGGTCCCAGGGTGGCAAGCGCCTGCCTGGTCTTGCCCTGGGCGAGTAGTGCCAGCGCGTGCAGCATCTGGATCTCAATATGCCGACCATGAGCACCTGTCCCAACAGCGATCTCCAGCAACTGGTCTAAGAGAATCCGTGCGTGAGCGAGCGCCAGGGCATTCGGGTGGCCTCGTCCACGCACGATCAAAACCCGCGCCAACGTGACATAGCCCGCATAGCGACCCTTCTCC
>JALYVR010000804.1 GCA_030853145.1 Chloroflexota bacterium
CTATTGCTCACATGATGCTCAAAGAGGATGTCGCGGAAGGCGCGAATCGCATCTGGGCCGGGCGGCTTGTAGCCAGCCGCGGTGACGTTGACCGGGATGCAGTTGACATGCGCGAACTGCTTCAAGGGGGCCAACAGCTTTCCCAGTTGATGCGCATGCATGGGGCTGTCGTTGACTCCGGCGAGCAGCACGTATTCAAAGGTGACCTGCCGGCGCGTGGCCGCAATGTAGTCGCGGCAGGCGGACAGCAACGCTTCCAGGGGATACTTGCGGTTGACCGGCATGGTCCGCGCGCGCAGTTCGTCCGTGGGGGCGTGCAGTGAGATGGCCAGGTTGACCTGCAACGGCTCCTGGCTGAGCTTGAGGATGGCTGGCACGAGGCCAACTGTCGAGACGGTCATATGCCTGGCGCCCAGGTTGAAGCCTTCGGCGCTGTTGAGGATGCGCAGGGCCTGTAAGACGTTGTCGTAGTTGTGCAGCGGCTCGCCCATGCCCATCAGCACGATGTTGGTGATGTGATCGATGGGTCGGCTACCGGGTAGGCCGGCAGCGACCCAGGATGCGGCGCGCAGTTCGCGGGCGAAGTAGTGTACCTGGGCCACGATCTCTCCCGCGCTCAGGTGCCGGTCGAAGCCCATTTGCCCCGTGGCGCAAAATGTGCAGCCGAACGCGCATCCTGCCTGGCTGGAGACGCAGACAGTGGCGCGCGCGCTGCTCTCGCCCAACGGTGGATAGAGCATCAGCACGGACTCGATGAGCTTGCCATCGCTCAGTTCCAGCAGGACCTTGCGCGTGCGATCATCTTTGGAGTGCTGCTCGCCGCGCACAATGCCCGGCCCGATGCTGGCTTCTGCCTCTAGACGGCTCCGCAGCGCCTGCGGCAGGTTGGTCATCATCGCGAAGTCGGCGGCCAGGCGTTGGTAGATCCAATTGTAGATCTGCTTGCCGCGAAACGCGGCCTCTCCCCGCTCTACCAACCACTGTTGTAACTGTGGCAGAGTGAAGCCAAGGAGATCGGTTTTCTTTATAACAGGTGTTACTGGCGTTATCGTCATGGTCTTATTATAGCATTTGAAAGGGCAAGTAATCTCCCTATGCGGCTCATCACACCAGGCATGCGTGCTACCCTCGCCTCACGGCCTCTGGGGCTGGTTTTCGATATCGACGGTACGCTCAGCCCAATTGCTCCCACGCCCGGCGCGGCCAGGCTCTATCCAGGGGTCGCGCCTCTGCTGGCACAATTACGCGACTACGCGCAGGTCGCCATTATGACCGGGCGCGCGCTGGCCGATGGAGCCGCGCTGGTCAATGTGGACGATATCGTGTATATCGGCAATCATGGGCTGGAGAGTGCCGATGGACTGCCAGCCACCCATGCTGTGTCCATGGTCCCGGAAGCCATGCGCTATGTCGCCGCCGCGAAACACCTGCTGGACCTCGTTGAAGAGCAACTGCTGCCGGAGCTGCCGTGCATCCTCGTGCAGCGTAAAGCCATCGGCGGCTCGGTTCACTACCGTCTCTGTCCCGATCCCCAACTGGCGCGCCAGAAGATTGTGGCGCTGTTGGCGGAGCCGGCGCGCCAGGCCAATCTCCCGTTGAGCCTGGGAAAAATGGTCGTCGATGTGCAGGTACCCGGCATTGACAAGGGCACGGCGCTGCGCGCCTTCGCGCGGCGCTTTGCTGTGCGTGGCCTTGTTTTCGCGGGCGATGATCGTACCGACCTGGCCGCCATGCGCGAGATAGCGCACCTGCGACAGGAAGGCCTCGCCGCCCAGGCTATCGTCGTGCAACATCACGATACCTTGCCGGAATTGCTGGCGGGCGCGGACCTCGTGGTGCAAGAGGTTAAGGGCATGTATAACCTCTTGCAAGAGATCGTGGGGATCGTCGCGCAACCTTAGCCGGCGCTGAGCGAGATGGCGGTCTCCTTGACGGGCAGCCCGCTTACGATGGGGAGCCGGCGCGCGGAGAGATCGAGCAATTCGTTGACATCGCGAATCTGTCGTCTGAGCCACTCGTTCAGATCGTAGCGCTCGACCGCCAGGCGCGCCTGCCGAGCCTTGGCGGCCCGCTCCTCGGGCGGCAGCATCAATGCCTGGTAGAGTGCCTCGGCCGTCTCCTCTATATCCAGGGGCGAGGTTGGAATAGAGGCCTTGCCCATCTGCTGAAACGCGCCCGCCGTGCGCGAGAGCACCAGTACCCCGTCCCGCTTATTGACGACCGGGCCCTCTTTGGCCACCAGGTTCATCCCGTCAATAATGGGGTTGACCAGCAGCACATCGTAGAACTGCATCGCCGCCAGCGCCCGCGTGCGATCATTATCGCAGAAGGGGTGAACTGGCTGCCATGTCTCAGTGCCGTACTTGTTATTGATCTCCTCCATGATCTTCATCACGTCATTCGTGTAGCGCTGGTATTCCGGCAAGGACTGGCGCGAGGGGACCAGGAAGGCTAGAAACGTGACTTTGCCGTGGAGTTCGGGATGCTCTTCCAGTACCTTGATA
>JALYVR010000133.1 GCA_030853145.1 Chloroflexota bacterium
GGGTCGATGGGCAACTGGGCCAGCAGGGGGGCGCCGCTCATGGAGACAAGTTCGGCGCCATTGCTGGGGCCGAAGACCTCGTAGCGCTGGCCATCGGGCGCCTGGAAGTAGGCCATATTCTCGACGAGGCCCACGATCACGCCCTTGAGTTGGCGCACCATGTTGATACACTTCTTCACTATCATCGTGGCCAGCAACTGCGGCGAGGAGACCACAACGATACCATCCACCGGCAGCGATTGCAGCACGGTCATTGGCGCATCCGATGTGCCCGGCGGCAGGTCCACCAGCAGGTAATCAAGCATATCCCAGTCAACATCGCTGTAGAACTGCTTGATGGCGCTGGAGACCATAGGGCCGCGCCAGACCACGGGGTCGCTCTCGTTCTCCAGAAACATGTTCATCGACATGATCTTGATGCCGCCCTTGCTCTTCAAAGGCTCGATGCCCCCGCTGGCAGTCTTCATGGGCTGGCCCTTTGTGCCAAACATCCTGGCAATGCTGGGGCCGGTGATATCGCCATCCAGCACGCCCACGCGCAGACCCTGCCGGCGCAGCGAGACGGCCAGCAAACCGGTGACCAGCGACTTGCCGACGCCGCCTTTGCCGCTCATCACGGCGATCACCTGCTTGATCTTGCGATCAGGCGCGCCAGCGGCCATCGTCAAGGGGATACCCCGGCCGACCGGGGCCTTTTTGGGTGTGACCGAGACCGGCCCTCCGTTGACGGAGGCGTTCAGGTCCTTAACCAATACATCCAACTTCTCCGCTGGGAAGCGATGTGTGCGGGCTCCGCCCGCGATACTCTCTCGCGCGCCGACAGCACACGCCGTACAGGGCAAGCCGTGCCCGTGAAAGACTTTCACCGTCTCCGGGTGCCTGCTGACTACGTCGTGAATAATCATGTCGGCAGTAATCGTTTCTGCCATGTACCTCATCCTTTAGTAGTAATATGTCAGAACAGAACATACCTACCGGTCTTTTTCCGTCGAACAAACCTGGCTCAAATAGAGATTTTAATTCCGACTTCCTGACTCAGATATTATAGCACATTCTCGCACATTGTGACCATAGTTGGCGTCTGACTGACTTCCAATTGCGCATCAAGGCCGATTATGCTATTATGGCTGCACCGAACGATACATCGCGGCGGCGAAATAGAGCGCCCAGAGCACAGGCCGGGTGCGCCCTATAGCATATATAACAGGGAGAGCACGATGGACACACATGACGAAACTTTATACTTCAAGCAGGTATCGATCTTCGGCGACCTGACGGATGAAGACATTCGGGACCTGATGGCTGTCGCGCGCAAACGCACGTTCCGCGCCGGAGAGGTGATCTTTCATCGCGACGACCCCGGCCAGGTGCTATATGTGATTAAAGAGGGCAAAGTCAAAATTTCGCTGGTCAGCCCCGATGGACAGGAGATCTCGCTGGTGGTCTTCGGCAAAGGGGAGTACTTCGGCGAGTTCGCGCTGCTCGATAGCCTACCGCGCTCAGCCGACGCGATTGCCCTGGAGCGCGTCGAGTGCTACACCTTGCAGCGCAGCGACTTTCATAAGTCGATCATGAAGAACCCGCAGATCGCCATTCACGTTCTGGGTGCTCTGACCAGGCGCCTGCGCAATACCGATAATATGGTGGAAGACCTGATCTTCCTGGATGTGTATGGGCGCGTGGCCAAAAAACTGCTTGATCTCGCCGACACACACAGCAAGGAGGTCGACGATGGCTTGCTGATCGATATGCGCCTGACCCAGCAGGAGCTGGCCTCAATGGTCGGAGCCTCGCGCGAGAGCGTCAACAAGGTGCTCGGCTACTTCACAGATAAGGGCTACATCAGCACCGATAAGCATAAGGTCACGTTACGCCGCCCCACCGAACTGAAACGGCGCATCTACTAGCAGCATTATCGGCATTCCTGTTACTCCCCTTCGCCGCCATACGTCTGAGAGAAGTCAACTATATATTCTAATACGAGATGCAGGGGGTCGCTGAGAGGCCAGTCACATAGGCGTACGCATAAGACATTGGTGATATGAAACCGGTATGCGTCCGTAGAGGCGACGGCGTGGGTTTCCTTTTCGGTGCCTATGAGGCAAGCTATGCGCTACAGAACAGCCTCTCTTGTGGTGCATCTCGCGTGTTGTATAAGACCTTGAAGGGGAGTATATCTGTGGAAAACGTTGTCACAGAGAGAGATCAGCAGACGGATCAGCCGGGCGAGGCGCTCTCTACTGTTACTGACAAGGTTGCCGTTGTGCCTTCCACTATGGGAACCGTAGCACGGATGCGGGCGTTGTTCTCGGCTCTCCGACCTCGCCAATGGACCAAAAATCTGGCCATCTTCGCGGGTATCGTCTTTTCTCAGCGTCTCCTTGAGCGCTCGTCACTGGAACACGCGGTACTGGCCTTTGTGGCTTTCTGCTTTGCGTGCAGCGCGATCTACCTGCTGAACGATCTGCTTGACCTGAAGAACGACCGGCAGCACCCGACGAAGCGCGCGCGGCCGCTGGCCTCTGGTCGCCTGCCGATCTCGTGGGCCATCGCTGCCATAGGCATCTTGCTGGTGCTGTGCGCCTCTCTAACATTCTTCATTTTTCTGGCGCCCGTTACAGCACAGCCCGATATCTACGCGGACTTGGGAGGCGGCAGCTTCCTCTTTGCGGTGAGCATTGGCGCGTACCTACTAATGATGGTGCTGTATAGCGTGCGCTTGAAGCATGTCGTCCTGCTGGATGTCTTTATTATCGCCAGCGGCTTCGTCTTGCGTATCCTGGCGGGGGCCGTAGTGGTCCCCGTGACGATATCGCCCTGGCTCTACCTGGTGGCCATCCTGCTCTCGCTGTTCCTGGCCCTGAGCAAGCGGCGGCACGAGCTGATGCTCCTGCAAGGAGATGCCAGCAATCACCGCGCGATCCTCAAAGAATATAGCCTGCCCATGCTCGATCAGATGATCACGATTGTGACCACCGCTACCCTGATGGCCTATAGCCTCTATACCTTCCAGGGGCCAACGGGCAATCACCGGCTCATGCTGACGATCCCGCTGGTCCTGTATGGCATGTTCCGCTACCTATACCTGGTCCATATGCACATGGAAGGCGGAAGTCCTGAAGAAGTGCTGTTACGTGACCGGCATATGCTCGGAACCGTTGTTTTATGTACAGCCATTATCATCGCTGTCTTGTATGTGATACCAGCATAATATGGGGTGGTCCGCCTTGCGGGGGCCAGGTTGGGGGGTTTCTGTTTGCTGCATACTCGGAGAATACGCACCGGCATAGTCTTTTCGCTAGTCCTGGCGCTGGTCGTCATGGCCGCTATCGCGTTCTACGCCGATCTTCCGCGCATGCTGAGCGCCCTGACCCGCTTCCGCTGGGAGTTCCTCCCGCTGATCCTGGGGCTGACGGTCTATAACTATCTCTGGCGCTTCTGCAAATGGCAGTATTATCTCAAGCGCCTTGAGGTGTGCCTGCCCTGGCGGAAGAGCTTGCTGATCTTTCTTTCGGGGCTGTCAATGGCGATCACGCCCGGCAAGGTGGGGGAGCTGCTGAAATCCTACCTGCTCAAGCGTGTAACGGGTGTGCCGGTCAGCCGCACCTCGCCGGTGATCGTGGCGGAACGACTCACGGACGGCCTGGCGATGCTACTGTTGGCGGCGACAGGGCTGGTGCTCTATCGCTATGGCTGGGAGATACTGCTGGTCCTGCTCGCGGCTGGCCTGGCCGGGATTATGCTGGTGCAGAATCGCGCGCTGTCGCTGGCCCTGCTGGACTACGCCGCGCGCCTACCGGTGGTGGCCCGCGTCGCGCACCTGGCACGCGCGTTTTACGAGAGCGCCTATACGCTGCTGCGCTGGCGCCCTCTGCTGCTGGCGGTGCTGATCGGCCTCATCTCCTGGACGGGAGAATGTGCCGCGCTATACTTTGTCTTTAGCGGCCTGGGCATCGCGCCAGACGGCGATCTCTTTATCAAGGCCACCTTTATCATGGCCGTTTCGTCGCTGATCGGTTCGGCATCCGGCCTGCCAGGAGGACTGGGTACCGCCGATGGCACCATGCTAGGTCTGACCCGCCTGCTGATATCACCATCAGCAGCCATCGGAGGCGCCGCAGCCCTGCTGACCCGCCTCTGCACGCTGTGGTTTGGTCTGCTCATTGGAGGGATGGCCCTACTCATATTCCGCTCTACACAACATAGCAACCTTTCACCTCAACGCGAGGCAGGTTGGGAGGAACCGGACAGCGATATCAACCCACGGAGGGAGCCGCTGAGCGCCGTTGGCACACGCGGACGAGGCAGTGCCGGCGCCCAGGAGGAGCCATAGGCCCTACGCGGGTCGATATCGGCAAGCAATGGAGACTAAGTTGGTATGAAAACGCTTATCATTGTCCCAACGTATGACGAAATTGACAACCTCCGTCCACTTCTCACGGAGATCTTCAAGTATGCCCCTGTGACCGATGTGCTGATTGTCGATGACAACTCGCCCGACGGCACAGGCAAGCTGGCGGACGAGATCCACAACGAGAATCCTCAGGTGCAGGTGCTGCACCGGCCCGGCAAGATGGGCCTTGGACCGGCCTATATCGCGGGCTTCAAATACGCGCTTGCCAACGGCTACGATGCGGCCTTCGAGATGGATGCCGACTTTTCGCACGATCCGCGCTACCTCCCCGATTTCCTCACGGCCATCGAGGACGCGGACCTGGTGATTGGCTCGCGCTATATCCAGGGCGGCGGCACACCAAGCTGGTCGTTCCTGCGGCGCTTTATCAGCGGTGGCGGCAACATCTTCGCGCGCGTGGGGCTTGGCCTCCCCATCCACGACTGCACCGCCGGCTATCGCTGCTACCGCCGCGAGGTGCTCCAGAGCCTGGCCCTGGATAGCGTGCAATCGCGCGGCTACGCCTTCCAGGTGGAGATGACCTACCGCACCCTGCGCCAGGGCTTCAAGATCGTCGAGACCCCCATTCTCTTTACAGACCGCCGGGTGGGCAAGTCCAAAATGTCTCGCGCTATCTTCATCGAGGGCTTCACCTACGTCCTGAAGGCTCGCTTCAGCAAAAAGCCCCAGCTCCCCCCACCCGTGCGCCGGCAGACCACAACCACCGGACCCGCAGGGGAAGTTCATGCGGAGCCGGTCAGCGAAGATCAGCCCTTCGTGACCCAGATGTAAGCGCGGGGGAAGAGCGCGGCGCGCTATATTCTCATACATCGATTTTACGGGGCATCCGCAAAGGATGCCCCGTCCCGTAGCCTATCGGGTGCAGGCCAGTCCTCGTGATGGAAAAACACTGTTGGGGATCTCAGCCAGGTGGGGGCATTTCCTGGTCCCGCGAACAAAGCATGGAGAGGTCATGCTGACACACCGAACAACCACAGGTATTTTCAGCAATCGGCTGACGGCCTCCGACAGGCTCCAGGATGTGATCGATGATAGCTGACCAATACGAAAATTTGCTTCGGACTTCGCACGTAGTAATGAACTGCTCTACGAGCTGCGCCAAGGGAAGATCCCAACAACGTAAGTCGGCAAGGAGTCTTTTGCTGCTTACCCACCATTGTTGATGCATTTGGTAATGGTATTTGAGAAACTCATCGAGACCGACATGCATAACTAGAAGCGCTGTCAAAGGATCAGCTTCCAGATTCCTCTCCGCTTTGTCGTTTCCATGAAAGAACATAAATTGGAGAAATTGAAGATCTTCAGACCGCGTCTTCATGGGCTGTGCCTGTTTTGCCTGTTCCTGTAGGTATGAGAGCTGATTGGTTTTATCGAACACAATCAGAGCTTCTGCTATCATGGGAGGCCGTTCACGCTGTTCTACCTCACGCTCTGTTCTTGCTTTCAATTGTTCAAGAGAGAGAAAGGTCAGATCCAGTTTAACTCCCGCGATGAGAGGATGATTGATGTTAGTGCAGGGATTCTCCTCATTGACAATCACCTGTACATCACAATCACTCTGGCCTGTCGCCTCGTGCCGGGCGAGCGAGCCAAAAATGAACGCCCCAAGATACCTGTCATAGGACTCTAGGCATGCAATCGCCTGGATAGCAGCAAGGAAGCGCTTAGGGAAGGTTGAGAATCGTTGTTGCATGGGTGTACTCCTTATATTCTCTCCTGCAACAAGAGCCGTAGTAGGCGGGCAGGGCGCAGGTCTGCGGCGCCCCTACACGAAAGAGGATGAGTAGCCAGGGACAGGAATATAACGGAGTCTGGTATTTCGTGTAGGGGCGCCGCTGGCCTGCGCCCTACGTCACGCTGTCTGCCAATGCCTCGAATTGCTCTACCTCGCGGCGCACGATATCCAGGCTGGCGTGCCAGAACTCCTCGGTGCGAATGTCGATCCCGAAGCGTGCGGCCAGCGTCGGCGCATCGGCCATACCGGTCGATGAGAGCAGGTGGTCGTAGCCAACCTTGAAGGCGTCGGGGTCCTGCTGGTAGCGCGTGTATAAGCCCAGGCCGAAGAGCAGGCCAAACATATAGGGGTAGTTGTAGAATGAGCGGCCCGTGCTGTAGTAATGCTGCTTCACCGCCCACATATAGGGGTGCAGCGCGGCCTCCGCCAGCCCGTCTCCATAGGTCTCGCGCTGCGTCTCCAGCATCAGCGTGTTGAGTTCCTCGACGGATAGCTCGCGGCGTTTGCGCGCCTCAAACAGGCGTTGCTCAAAGAGGAAGCGGCTGGCGATGTCTACCACCACCTGGCAGGCGCCCTGGAGCGAGGCGTCCAGCAGGGCCAGGTTTTCGAGGCCGCTACCCTGGCGCATGGCGGCCTGGCGGATGATGGTCTCGCAGAAGATGCTGGCCGTCTCCGCCAGGGCCATCGGCGTCGTGCGCTGGAGCATTGTGCGGCTCGCCAGGTTCATATTATGATAGCCGTGGCCCAACTCGTGCGCCAGGGTGCTCACGCCGCGAAAGGTGGGCTTGTAGTTAGCAAACACGCGCGATTCATCCCCGCGCAGCGAGGCGCAGTAGGCCCCATCGCGCTTGCCGGCGCGCGGCTCGGCGTCGATCCACTGGTCGCGGAAGGCGCGGGCCGCAAAATCTGCCATCCGGCTGGAGTAGGTGCCGAATTGTTCAACGATGAAGGACCCCGCTTCGGCAAAATCCCATACCCGGCTGCTCTTGCCCACCGGGGCGAACAGATCATACCAAGCCAGGCGCTCTCCCCCACCAAGCAAGCGAGCTTTGGCGCGCAGGTAGCGCCGGAAGTCCGGGAAAGACGCACGGGCGGCGGCGAACATGGCGTCGAGCGTCTGCTGATCGATGCTATTGACGAACAGCGATGTCTCCAGGGGCGACTCCCAGCCTCGCCGTGCTGTGACTATATTGACCTCGCCCTTGATGCTGTTCAGCGCCGCCGCCAGTGGCAGCGCCACGCGTTGCCAACCCGCGAGTTCGGCCTCGTAGGCGCGCCGGCGTATATCGCGCTCGCTGTCGAAGGCCAGGTTGCGTACTATGCTCATGGGGAGATCCTGCACGCGGCCCTCAAGTTCCAGCGGGACCGCCAGTTGCGAGGTAAGATCGCTGTGTAGCCTGGCCCACGCCGTACCCCCGCTTAGATTCAACTCGGCGCTGAGAGTCTCTTCGGCCGGGGACATCAGGTGCTTTGCCAGGAGCGCGGTTTTGCGCAGCATATAGGCATGGTCCTGGGCCACCTGCGATTGCTCGATGAGCGCCTCTACATCCAGAGAGCCAATCCACGCCGTGAAGCGCGTACCCAACTGCGAGAGAGGCACCAGGGACTGCCGCAGCTCGCTGAAGCGCGCCTGCGCGTCGTCATCATACGAGTTCGTAGTCACCAGGCAATTGAGGTACGTACTCAACGTTTTCGTGGCATCGAGGACATGGTTATAGCGTTCAACCACTGCCTCGAACGTATGAATCAGCCCCGCGCTTAGCGGCTGCGGGGTCTGCTCCATGATGTGCTGCCTATCAAAAAACTGCGTAAGCTGCTCGATGTCTTCAACGACGCGCGCGAACCCAGCGTCGAACTCGGATGTATCCAGGCCAGGGTAGACGACGGCCATGTTCCAATGTGGTAGTGTCTGCACCGTGGTCACAGCGTTCTCTCCTTTAGATTTAGTCCATGAATTGGTGTACTTATTGTAACATGCGCTTCCGGTCGAAAAGTCCCCATAGTACCAAAAGAGATTGCCAATCGATACACTAAAGGCTGTCGCAGCCGCCACTGGCAGCATCTCAGGAACTGTGGACGCAACACGATGGATAAAAATATCGTATTATGAATACCTATTGCGACATTCCATAGCCCTATGTGAATTATGATCCTCTGAGAAATACAGTATCAGGAGGCCCAGATCTTGTGGCACGAGTTAAAATTATCAGCATCGCAACCACTTCTAGCAGTGCAATCTCTCTTAGGTATGCGCAATAAACGCAGGCTGATCCGGCGCGTGCTGCTGGGGAGCCTGCTGGCATTTTTTTCGGCGCAGGCGCTTGTGATCAGCATACTGGTAGGCATCGACAATTGGCGTAAGCGCAACCGTTCGCAGGGACATTTTCCGCGCACGCGCCCGGCTCCGGTAAAGGTGGGCGACTCGGAGGTGCAGGTCTATACCTATGGCAAAGACCTCTACGCGACCATGTTGGATGCTATCCGCCGCGCCCAGAAGCGCGTTCTCCTGGAGACATTCATCTGGAAGGATGACGCGGTTGGGCGCCAATTTAAGCAGGAATTGATCTGCGCCGCCGAGCGGGGAGTCGCGGTGTACATCATCTTCGATAGTTTCGCGAACCTGGTGGTCCCGCGCGGCTTCAAGCGATTTCCGCGCCTGCGTTGCCTGCATGTCCTGAAGTATCCCATCATCTCCTGGCCCTGGATCCCCATTCACCCGCTGAGCTACGCGCGCGATCACCGCAAGATCCTGGTGGTGGACGGCCAGACGGCCTTCGTGGGCGGCTACAATATCGGCGCGGCATACGCCACCGAGTGGCGCGATACGCACGCACGCATCACGGGACCGGGCGCCTGGGAGATGGAGTACGTGTTTATCGATTTCTGGAATGCTTACCGGCGCCGGCGCTCATCGGAACTGCTCGCACATGGCACCCGCTCCTGGGAGCCACATATCAGCATCCATCGCAACGATCCACGCATGCTAATCTTTCCCATTCGCGCCACCTACCTGGAGGCCATTGACCGCGCGCAGCAGCATATCTATCTGACGCACGCCTACTTTATCCCCGATGGCGTAGTCTTCCAGAGCCTGCTTGCCGCCGCGAAACGCGGCGTGGATGTGCGCATTTTGTTGCCGATGACCTCTAACCACGTGGTAGCCGACTGGCTGGCACGCGGCTACTACGAGCAGTGCCTGCAACAAGGTATCAAGCTGCTGCTCTACCAACATGCTATGGTCCACGCGAAGACGGCCACCATCGACGGCGTGTGGTCGATGATCGGCACCGCTAACCTGGACCGCCTGAGCCTGGTAGGCAACTTCGAGGTCAACGTGGAGTTTTACAGCGAAGACCTGGCACAACAAATGGAGGAGATCTTCGCCACCGATTCATCCAATACCCGCGAGCTATCTCTCCAACGCTGGCGGCGCCGCTCCCTGTGGGAGAGATTCGCCGTGGCCATCCTTACCCCACTGCGCCAGTTGTTATGAAGCGTGTCCATGGGGGTTAAGTCAACCTTGGAACAGGGCACCTGCAAGGG
>JALYVR010000134.1 GCA_030853145.1 Chloroflexota bacterium
AGGCAAGCCATCGCCCCTACGGGACTGACACACTCATGTACCACGTTGGAACATGGCGCCCGCGAGGGGGCGCCACTACACATTGATCTTCGAGGGCTGTTATTCTCAAATTTTGAATTAGATCAGTAAGTCTAATATTGCTACAGTGATAACGCGAAGAATACCTCGATGAAAGTGTGGCTGTATTCCAGTTCACCGAACAGATAAGCTATCCAGGCTAAAAGTGGAGATGTCCAGGATAGAATCTCAGTGGAGAAGCGCGAAAAGCGTGAAAAGCGCACCGACAAGCACCAGCACAAAGATAGCGGCGAACACGCCCATATCGAGCAGCATGGTGCTGTGACTTTGTTCGCGCAGTTGCGTGGCACTGAGTTCCAGCGGATTGATCGCCTGCGCGCGTGGTTGGTTCTCTGTCAGGTCGGGATACGACTCAAGCAGGACCGCGAGGTCCCTCTGCATCTCGGAGGGGTGCTGATAGCGTTGTGAGGTGGAGGGGCTCAGTTGCCGGACAAGAATCATCTCCATCTGCGGCGTGACGGCCGGATTGAGACGGCGCGCGGGCGGATGGAACATCGCGAGGCGCGTGTGGGGATCGTAGCCCGTGACAGCTTGATGGAGCGTGACGGCCAGCGCATACAGATCAGAAGATGGGCTGTTGTCGCCGTGCAGTTGTTCAGGAGCGTAATAACCACCCGCCGATACCTGCCTCACGCGTGCGGGGGCCGCGTCTGGCTTAAAGGGAGGCAGATGGATGAGGCAAACATTCTGTTTGTCTTCGCCCACCAGAATCGTATCAGGACTGATAGAGCCATGCACGATCGGCGGCTGCTGATCCACCATCAGGGCTAACAGGCCACAGAGTTGGTAGCCGTAGTCCGCGACGACCTGTTCCGGCAAGGCTCCTCTCTGCCGGTTGAGCAGAGAGGCCAGGCTTTCACCCTCTGGATAGAGGAGCACAAGAAAAAAGGAGCCGCCATGAGCAAAAAAATCCAGCACTCTGGGAAAGCCAGGATGCTGTCCCAGTTCCCTCAAACGCTGTGCTGCCGTATGAACTGCGCGCTCCGCCGCAGCTCCCCTGAGCATTTCTCGCGGCACAGGCAGCTCGCGTATCACGACGCGACGATGGGAATCCTTCAAATCAATCGCCGACCAGACCGTTCCCTGCTTCTGCTGAATTTCTGGCAAGCTGACCTGGCTCATCAAACGGTATCGCCCGTCATGCAAGACGTTGCCGCGTGTGGGCACATTTTCGCCCAAAAATGCCGTCGGTGAAGCAGTAGCTGTAAAGCTCCCGGAAGATACATTAGTCAGTTTCCCGGTTATTTCGAGGCCGCAACGCGCACATCTCCCTTGTGACAAATCGTTTTCAAATCCACATCTTGGACAAAGCATAGCGATACTCCCTTTCCTGGCAGACGAGAAGTATGGTCAGAGCAGGCAAAGAAGTTGCCTACGGTGAAACTTCATCCAGGCGTTTGCCCCTGGTGGCTGGGCCGAACTGAGCAAGAAAAGCCGCCATCACCAGAAAACTGCCCATCAGTAGGAAGGTTCCCAATGGACCCAGCGCCACCGCCAGCGAGGCAATGAATGTCAGGCCAATGCCGCCTCCCACATGCCCAACTCCATCCACCAGGGCAAAACCAGTGGCGCGCGCGCGCGTCGGATAGTTTTCCGCCGACCAGGCAAGGGTCATGGGAAGCCAGAGATCCGCGCCTACAGACATCACGATCGCACCAACCAGGGTCAGACCAATATAAGAGCTGCCACTAAATGCAACGCTGGTCCCGCCAAGTAAAATCAGCAACGCGGAAATTGCCAACCAGTATTTTCTCTCTAAACGCTCGCCCAGAGTATACGCGATAAGCGCGCACAAAATACCCCCCATCGTGCCAAAGGCGGCGATAATTCCTGCTTCGGCCAGCGTATAACCCAGAGCGGTCAGCAGCACAGTTGTGCCAGCAGCCATAGAGTATACGGTAATATAGCCAACCAGCCAGATCACCATGAACAGGATAGTGCGCTTCAAATAGAGTGGATTTCCAAAAATTTCGCTATAGCCGGCGCTGTTCCCCCTGGTACGCACAGGCAACTCTGAGCTAATGGGCGGCAGTTCAGGAATACGTGTGAGCGCATAGTGCTCCATCTTCGTAACTATCCGCTCTGCCTCAGACAGCCGGCCACGAGAGACCAGCCAGCGCGGTGATTCTGGCAATTCAAAACGCAAGACTAGGCCACAAATAGACAGCAAGGCGCCTATGCCATACATCACGCGCCAGCCTATCTGAAAGTGGGGACCGGCGAGCGCGATAGGCAGGCCAAAGGGAAAAGCGGTTGCAGGCGTGGTCAGGTAGAGACCTATCCAGATCCCCAGCGAGGAGCCGATGGTGCCCATGGCAAAAATAAGCGCAGTATATTTGGCGCGGCCCCCATTGGGCGCAACCTCGCTGATATAGGTGCTGACAAGCGCGAGATCAGCTCCGACGCCAATCCCGGTAATTGTGCGCGCAATGATAAAATTCGTATAATCTCCCACAAAGGCCGTGTACAGCGAGCCCAGGCCTGTAATCACCATAGTGAGGACCAGCAAATCTCTTCTGCCATAGCGATCGGCCAGGGGACTGAGGAGAAGCGCGCCCAGCATATAGCCAACCAGGTTTGAGAGGACCGGCAGGCCGATATAGTGGCTGGCCGTCTGAACGTGACATCCCGGCACAATTTGCGTACAGGTCTGCACGAAAGAGACATTGATGTCTCCGATGTCAAAAAAGGTGAAAAGGAATCCGCTACCGATGATGCCTATGAGAAGGTACGATAGCGTCCAGACAGGAATACGATCCTGGCGAGCGGTAATGCTAGCGGCAGCGTTGGATTTCTTTGGAACGTGGAAAGAAACCTGGCTTGTCCGTAGTGACATGACAAACTCCTTGCGCTTTCTGATCCCTTCCATAACAATTCCGCCTGTCGAGCGATCTCTCTGCCAAACAAAGTATCTCACACAGCGGAACCTCACCAGCCCTTCCCAAAAACCGGAGAACGTATAGAGCGGAGCAAACTTCTCCCAACCTCACAGATATTATAAGTGAACAGTATAACAGAAAACAATGTGTTCCACAACAAATTTGCAGGGCTTAATTTGTTGTGGAACACAATTCTATTGGGCAAATGCATTATGCATGTTGCTTTGACTAATGCCTATCCACAGGAGGGATGTGAGGATAGAAGGTGGTGAAAAAAGTACTTGTATGAAGAAAGACCCTTACTTCTATCTGATACCAAGACGCTCAGCAAGCACCTGATTGAGTGGATAGACACGCTCTTTCGGCAGACACTCTTTCGCCTTCGCTTCCTGCCCATCTTGCAACAACCCGTACATTTTTCGCACCAACGGGGTGACATCGCGAATCTCAATGGTCCACTCATTGACATATTTCGCGATAATATGGCGGCTGAGACCGACCTGAATGCTCCTGGCAGGAAGAGGTTTTCCGCGCAGCGTTCTTTCTGGGTCCCACTGGACATGCACAAGAGCCGTCTTCAACTGCGCTGCCCATTCGTCGTACCGGCCGTATACGCGTGGATTGTAGGATGTCAGCACAGCGTGCGAGAGCGCCTCTTCCCAGCCCTGCCGTGTGATGCGAATAGCGAGGAGAATTTCATATTCGTTCATTTAGGATCTACAGTCTCTGCATCTTCTCAATCACAGCATCCGCGACCTGCGAGGTACCCACAGAAGTGGGATCGTCGGGGCGGGGCTTCAGGTCATAGGTGACGCTCTTGCCCTCGGCGATGACCTGGGAGATAGCCTTCTCCAGGCGGTTGGCGGCATCCTTCTCGCCCAGGTGACGCAGCATGAGCACACCTGAGAACATCATAGCCATCGGATTGACCTTGTTCTGCCCGGCATACTTGGGTGCGCTGCCGTGAACAGGCTCGAAGACGGCATACTGGCTGCCGATATTCGCGCCTGGCGCGACCCCCAGGCCGCCGATCAGGCCCGCTGACAGGTCGGAGACGATATCGCCATACAGATTGGGCAGCACAAGCACATCGTATAGCTCAGGTTTCTGCACCAGTTGCATGCAGATATTATCGACAATGCGGTCCTCAAACTGGATGCCGGAATACTCTTTGGCCACCTCTTGCGCGGTTGAGAGAAAGAGGCCATCGGAAAACTTCATGATATTGGCTTTATGGATGGCCGTGACCTTGCGGCGACCATGCTCGCGCGCATACTCGAATGCGAATTTGACAATCCGGCGGCTCGCAGCGACAGAGATAAACTTGATGGTGAGCGCCGACTCTTTATCCAGGTACGTGCCGGTGGTGCGGGCAATGGTTTCGAGGATCTCCGCCTGCTCAGGTGTGCCACGCTGAAATTCGATGCCGGCGTACAAATCTTCGGTATTCTCGCGCACAATGATCAGGTCGATATTTTCATAGCGCGAGCGCAACCCCTGGTAGGTTTTCGCGGGCCGGAGATTCGCGTAGAGGTCCAGCTTCTTGCGCAGGGCCACGTTGGCGCTGCGAGCGCCCTTGCCAACAGGTGTGGTGATCGGACCTTTTAAACCAACCTTTGTGCGTTTGATAGACTCGATCACCTCGTCGGGCAAGATCGTTCCTTGCTTCTCCAACACTTCCAGACCAGCTTGATGCACTTCCCAGCAAAATTCGACGCCAGTGGCTTCAAGCACGCGGCGTGTAGCCTTCGTAATCTCTGGCCCGGTGCCATCACCGGGGATCAGTGTTACCGCATGCGGCATGAGATCCTCCATGAAAACAGCAAAGCTTTGTATCGCGCGAGTGCGATCGATAATTATCTGTAGATTATAGCACAAACGCTTCCTGTCCGCACACAGTATAACCTTCTAAGCACCTCTTAAGGCATTAAATCTATTCTACCGTCTTTGCTTGGCTTGCAATCTTCTTCGTACCGCTGGTCTTCTTTGTAGTGGCGCGAGCGCTGGTCTTCCCGCCTGCCGTCACACGAGTGGACGCTTTCTTTGTTGTGCTGGCGCGGCTAGACTTGCGCGTGGTGGTAGTAGCACGCGTCCTGGATGGCGCCCCCCGGCTCACCATTTCCTCGTCTTCCACCACTGCGGTTCTCTTCCTCGCTGTCGAGGTGCGCGCGGTACTTTTGGGTTTCACCTGTGCTGGCACGCCTGCTTCATCACCGCTGGAGGCAGCCTGCTTGCGCGAGGTGCGGCGCGTCGTCGTTTCGCCCTGCTTGGGCTTCTTCTCCTCGGTGCTGCGTTGCGGAAGGATAACCTCTGCATAGCAGACCGGGGTCTTCCCAAAGCGCGGGATCGCCATCAACCCGCCACAATTCGGGCAGAGATCGGGGACCGGGCGCTCCCACATCGCGAAGTTGCAGGTTGGATAGTTGTTGCAGCCATAGAAGATACGTTTCTTCTGTTTGGTCTTGCGCTCCACGAGATCGCCGTGGCACTGCGGACACAGGGCGCCCGTTTTATTCACGAACGAGCGGCCATAGCGGCACTCAGGGAAACCGGAGCAGGAGATGAAGCGACCGAAACGCCCGTTGCGAATCACCAGGTGGCGCCCGCAATCGGGGCACAGTTCATCCATCTCCTCGACCGGTTTCTGTACACGGTTCATCTCCGCCTCGGCCTTGGCCATGGTCACCTTGAAATCGTCGTAGAAGCCGCTGAGGAACGCGGTCCACGACTGGCGCCCTTCCTCGACGTTGTCCAGTTTGCGCTCCATATCGGCGGTAAAGCTCACGTCCACGATGTTGGGGAAATGCTTGTTCATCATCTCGTTGACCGTCTCGCCGAGCCAGGTGGGCATAAAGCGGCGCTGCTCCTGCTCCACGTAGCCCCGGTCCTGGATGGTGCTGATGATAGGCACATAGGTGCTTGGGCGTCCGATGCCGCGCTCCTCCAGCTCTTTAATCAGGCTGGCCTCCGTGAAACGCGGCGGGGGCTGCGTAAAGTGCTGGTCGGGCTTTAATTCGTGCAGGTCAAGCGCCTCGTCGGCCTTGAGGGCTGGCAGTTGTCTCTCATCTTCCTCGCGCGGCCACACCGCGTAGAAGCCAGGAAACTTGAGATTGGACCCGGTAGCGCGAAACACATACTGCGCCGCCGCGATATCGGCACGCACGGTATCAAAGACAGCAGGGGTCATAAAGCTCGCCACGAAGCGTCGCCAGATTAGATTGTACAGCTTATATTGGTCGGCAGAGAGATAGCTCTTGACGATAGCGGGGGTCAGGGACACATCGGTCGGACGAATGGCCTCGTGGGCGTCCTGGGTCGTGGCTTTGGCCTTGCCCATGCGGCCCGCTCCCACGTAGGGCTGACCATGCTCCTGGGCAATGTAGCTCTTGACCATAGTTCGCGCCTCGTCGGAGACGCGCGTCGAGTCGGTACGCATATAGGTAATCAGTCCCTGGTGGCCGCGCGCGCCCATCTCGATGCCTTCATACAGTTGCTGCGCCAGGCTCATGGTCTTCTTGGGCTTGAAGTAGATGCGCACGGAGGCGTCCTGCTGCAGCGTACTGGTCGTGTAGGGCGGTAGCGGCTGCCGGCGCACCTCTTTCTCAAGCACCTTCATGACGGTATACATCGCGCCGCGCAGGTCGGCCAGGATGGCATCAGCCTCTTCTTTAGAGGAGACTTTGATGCGTTTCTTCTCCGCCTGTGGCTTCTTCGCGCCGTTCTGGACCCCGTTTCCGGCGCTCGTGGCCTGCTCCTCTGCGTCAGGGCTATCCTCTTCGCGGTTAAAGGCGGCCATATCTTTCAAGCGCGTAATCAGGCTGGCCTCGAAGCGCTCTTTCTGACCATGCTTGCTGAGCAGCGCGATGATGCTCCAGTATTCTTCGGGCACAAAGGCGCGCACCTCGCTCTCGCGATCGCAGATCAAGCGCAGGGCCACCGACTGCACGCGACCAGCGCTGGTGCCGGATTGAATACGCCGCCAGAGCAGCGGGCTGATTTTATAGCCCACGAGACGATCAAGCACCCGGCGCGCCTGCTGCGCGTTGAAGAGGTCCTCATCAATGTCGCGCGGCTTCTTGATCGCGTCCTGCACCGCCTTCTTGGTGATCTCGTTGAAGACGGCGCGGCGGGGATTCTGCAAGTTCAGCGTGTGTTTCAGGGACCAGGCGATGAACTCACCCTCGCGGTCGGGGTCCGGGGCCAGGTAGACTTCATCGGCGCGCCGGGAGGCGGCTCTGAGTTCGTCTATCAGCTTGTCTTTCTTCTCAATAATCTCGTACTTTGGCTCAAAGTCCTTGCGTGTATTGACGCCGAGGCCCTTTTTGGGCAGGTCAATGATGTGCCCCATGGAGGCACGCACTTCAAAGTCGCGTCCGAGAAATTTTTCGATCGTCCTGGCCTTGGCCGGCGACTCAACGATTACCAGTTTTTTTGCCATCAATCAACCCATACCTGATCTCTGCTACCTGAATACGCTATGTGAGCAATTTACCACACAGCATAGGATAGCACACGTTGACAAGAGGGGATATCAATATATCGCCCTCTATCTACCATAGAGCACAGCACCCAACATGGATAACAAGAGAGGAGGTGAATATCTT
The DNA here is from genome assembly GCA_030853145.1 of Chloroflexota bacterium. Classification (GTDB taxonomy): domain Bacteria; phylum Chloroflexota; class Ktedonobacteria; order Ktedonobacterales; family Ktedonobacteraceae; genus JALYTT01. Next base: position 7,562 of record JALYVR010000134.1, read on the forward strand.
CCGGCTACGCTCGCATCATCTATCTACGGATACGAGGACGATACACGGGTCAGGTAATCTTGACCCGCTCGCGTCAGCATGCTATGCTGCAACTAGGAAATCGACACTATCAAGCGCTGGTTCGGAGGAATAGCATGCGAGAACAGAAGCCATCTCAGCTTCTCTCACGAGAGAGTGGAGGGCGCAAGGGCAGGGCAAGCCGCCCAAAACGTGCCGTCACCCGTCCGGGGGTTGGGGGCCAGCGCCGCAGCAAACAGAGGCGGGGGTCGGTACGCGCGGGCGTAGCAGTCTTCGCCGGGCGCGCGGCGGGCGCGATCAGTCGCCGCCTGCGGATGGGAGGCGGGACCAGCATCGTGGGACTGGTCGCGCAGGGCCTGTATCCCGATATCGTGGGGCACCTGGCAACACAGTTGGAGCACGGCAACGTGGTGGTGACCGGCACCAATGGGAAGACGACCACCAGCGGCTTCATCGCTTCGATCTTGCAGGATGCCGGGCTGCGCGTGTGGCATAACCGCGAAGGCTCCAACCTGATGCGCGGCGTGGCCGGCATGCTGGTAATGCGCGCGCATCCGAACGGCATGCTGCGGCGCTCGGGCCGCGCGATCTCGGTCTTTGAGCTTGACGAGGCGGTCGTCCCCCAGGTCGTGCAGATGGTGCCGCCGCGCGTCGCCGTGTTTACCAATCTCTTCCGCGACCAGCTTGATCGTTATGGCGAGGTCGACAGCGTTGCGGCGCGTTGGCGCCAGGCCATAAAGACGCTACCGAGCAGTACAACGCTGGTCCTCAACGCCGACGATCCTGCCATTGCTAGCCTGGGCGAGGCGTTCGCAGGCCCAGTGCTGTACTTTGGCATAGACGATCCCGCACTCGATCTTACAGCCCAGAATACCGCGCCAGAGCGCCACCAGGTCATCGATACACGCACCTGCCCGCGCTGCGGCGGCGAATATATCTATACCCTGCGCTTCTACAGCCATATGGGCCATTACCACTGCTCCAATTGTGATCTGACACGACCGCACCCGACGGTGCGCGTCATGCATATACGCACCGACAGCTTTGATCGCACGCATATCCAGGTCGAGACGCCTACTCAGCAGGGCGAGGTCATCATCCCACTGCCTGGCCTCTATAACGTCTACAACGCTCTGGCGGCTATCGCGGCGGCGCAGGCCCTGAATATAAGCTGGGACCCGATCGTCATGGGCATCGAGCGGTTCAAACCCGTCTTCGGACGCGGCGAACGCGTGCAGATCGATGGGCGCAATGTGCGCCTGCTGCTGGCTAAAAATCCTACTGGCTTCAACGAAGTGTTGCGCACCCTCTTCACCGAAGATGTGCCGCGGCATGTGCTCTTTGTTCTGAACGACAACACCGCCGATGGCAAGGATATCTCCTGGATCTGGGATGTGGACTTTGAGCGGGCGGTGGGCCATGTTGCCAGCCTGGTGATCGGGGGGACACGCGCCCTGGATCTCGGACTACGCATGAAGTACGCGGGCATCGACCAGCAAGATGTGACCATCGTCCCGCCGGCGCCACTGCGCGCGCTCAGGAAAGAGGCCGCCGATGATGCGCGCGCGCGGCGCAAGCCACAAACGAAAGCGGAGCCGCCGGCCGGGCAAGATGACCATGCCGAGGCACAGGTATCACCGGCGTACGGTATAGCCGCCGCGCTGGACGCCGCGCTCGCTCAGACACCGGCCGGTGAAACTCTGTTCGTCGTACCAACGTATACAAGCTTGCTAGAAATACATCGTGAGCTGGAGCGCCGTGGTCTGGCACCACATTACTGGGAAAGGACGTGAGGGATGAACCGAAGTAATCCAACAGGCATGACGCTCACATTGGGACACTTATATCCTGATCAATTGAACCTGTACGGGGACCGGGGCAACATCCTGACCCTACGCAGGCGCTGCCAGTTGCGCGGCGTCGAACTGCGCGTGGTCGGTCTGGGGATCGGCGATGCCCTGGCTCCCGATGAGTATGATATGTTGTTTATCGGCGGGGGACAAGATAAAGAGCAGGCACCGGTAGCACAGGACCTGTATGAGACCAAGGGCATCGGGTTGTGGGCCGCCATCGAAGACGATATGC
>JALYVR010000805.1 GCA_030853145.1 Chloroflexota bacterium
TGTCAACGGCGCCCCTACCCCTTGTACCTCTTTCGTTAGATGATACCTTCCCTTTCCATCCCTTTTCCAGGAGCCTGCAAAAAACCTACCCCTGCGACAAGCCATCGCCCCTATGCGATCCGAGGCGGTTCACCGGTGAACAGCTTGCCGCCGGCGGCGCGCAGCAGGCGATCGCGGATGGCGAGGCCCAGACCATGCTCATCGAAGTTACGACACAGGATCACCTCGACCTCTGCTGTCTCCATCTCACGCAAACTGGCAAACAGCGCGGCAGCGACCTGCTCAGGGGCAGCTACGCTTCCGAGCGAGCGGACGAAGGCGCCACAGTCCCGAAACGCGGCGCTATCTTCATCGGCGATCAGCACGCCCACACGCTGGTCCTGCTCGCGCCGCCTGCGCCCCTCCTCCAACATGGCGGCGCGCATCGTCTCGCCGCTCCCCTCGAAGAGTAGCAGCGGCACCGTGGGCGCGTAATGGATCAGCAGTTGGCCAGGTGCCTTCTGGGAGACATCCTCCTCCGTATGGTTACCTGCGGTCATGACCTGCCGCGCGGGAGGAGGCTGAACATCCGGCAACACCGCCCGTAGAGCTTCCAGGCTGACTCCGCCCGGACGCAAGATCGTGGGCACAGCAGAGCAGAGATCGAGCACGGTGGACTCCACTCCCACCTCACACGGCCCTCCATCGAGGATCAGCGGGACACGGCCATTGAGATCGCCCAGGGCATGCTGCGCGGTTGTGGGGCTGACATGCATAAAGCGATTGGCGCTCGGCGCGGCAAGCGGCACACCAGCGGCGCGAATGAGCGCCAGCGCCACGGGATGGCGCGGCATGCGCACAGCGACCGTCGCCAGGTCAGCCGTTACTCGCATAGGTACACGCACGCCACGCGGGAGAATCAGGGTCAGCGGGCCGGGCCAGAACGCCCTGATCAACTGCCTGGCCCTCTCAGACAGCGCAGGAGTGAGCAGTTCCAGCTCGTGCTCCCCAGAGATATGCACAATCAGCGGATCATTGAACGGACGCCCCTTGGCCGCAAAGATGCGCTCCACAGCCGCTACTTGAAATGCATCGGCCCCCAAACCATACACCGTCTCGGTCGGGAAGACTACCGTCTCGCCAGCGCGCAACAGGGCCGCCGCGCGCTCGATCACGGCCTCTTCGGGATGGATGGCATCAACCTTGACAACTTCGGTGTGCTTATACTGCATTCTGAACTACCGCCCTCTCACTGACAACGCTATATAGCTATTGTCTGAAATTATAGCATGCGCAGAGCCTTTGGGAAGTCGCTTCTCCTTCGTAGCTACGAAGGAGAAGCGACTTGTAAATGACCCTGACGATACACCGGAAACCTTGCGAGAGCAGCTTCCCTCGTGCTATACTCAGCTTTGTGCAAAATAAGCAACAAAAGAGCAGAATGATGCATCAATCTGACATTCATCATAGCAGGACACAACGCATTCGTCGCTCGATTGGAACAGGTGGCATGCTCCTTTCTGCGATTATCATCTTGAGCCTCGCAGTCTATACCTATGACATGCGATCAAGTCTTGTTGCCACCTTTGGTGGACATTCAACCTCACCTTCAGGAGTGGGTACCATCCACGCGGCAAGCACCTGTAAGGCACCCGCGCATGCCACAGGAAGCAGCGACCAAACGATCACTTCCAGCGGGCTGAGGCGCAGCTTCATCGTGCATCTCCCGCCGTCCTATGGCAATCGACCGCAGCCATTAGTCATCAACTATCATGCCTTCAGTTTCACGGCGCAGCATATGGCCAGCTATACGAACATGGGCATGGAGGCGGATAGAGCAGGCTTCATCGTGGTCTTTCCGCAAGGCGTGGATACGCCCCCCTCGTGGAATGCCGGCCTGGGAGCGCAGGGACCGACAGGTTCAACTGACGACGTACAGTTTACGCGCGACCTGCTCCATTACCTGGAGAGCAACTACTGCGTCGACACCCATCGCATCTACGCGACGGGCTTCTCGCTTGGCGGCGGCATGGCCTATCGCATCGCCTGCACCCTGACCGATCAGATCGCCGCCATCGCGACCGTTGCCGGCGCCTACTATCACGCCCCCAGTGGCTGCCAGCCAGCGCGACCCCTCCCCATCTTGGAGATCCACGGCCAGGCCGACCGCTTCGCGCCCTACACAGGCAACCCCGCCGCCGGCATGGCCGCGGTGCAGGTCTACCTGAACGTGTGGCTCAATCATGATGGGTGCAGCGGATCGGGCCAGGTCTTCTTCCAGCAGGGGGATGTGACGGGTATCGAGTGGACCCACTGCGCTAACGGCACCAGCGTCGTGCATTATCGCGTGAGCGATGGCGACCACACGTGGCCCGGAGCCGCGTTTGACCGGGGCCTGGGCTTTACGACCCATGTGATCGACGCTAACGTGGTCATCTGGAACTTCTTCAGCCACTACTCGACCTGACAGACAGGTCTTGTTCTCGCATAGGGACGGGGCGCAGGCCTTGTC
>JALYVR010000135.1 GCA_030853145.1 Chloroflexota bacterium
CGCCCCCGCGCGCGTGAGGGCATTGAAGAGCGACGTTTTGCCGCTCTGCGGTAAACCTATAATGCCGATAGTAAGAGCCATCTATATATCTCATCCCTCTCTTTTTGCTTGACGTTATCTAAGCCACGCCTTACAATATGTGTGGTATTATCGCGTTTTTCTATGAATCGGAGGTTACATTCTATGCCATTGTACGAGTATCACTGCTCGAATTGCAAATCAAAATTTGAGCTCCTTGTCAGTCATGAGCACGCGGACGATGTTGTCTGCACCAAATGCCATAGCCAGAAGGTGCGCCGCCTGCTTTCCGTCTTCGCCACCCATTTTGGTGATAGCGCGGAGACCTCTTTCGACGACATGCCCGCGATGGGCGGCTGTGGCTGCGGCGACGGGAGTTGCGGCTGCAACTAAGTTCGCAGGGCGACCGCAAGGGTCGCCCCTACATTTTCCTGATATGTAGGGGCGACCTTTGCGATTACATTATGGAAGTCTGCTATGTTTTTTAAGGTAAGCTACCGACGCGGGATAATTGAGGGCCTTATACTGTACACTGTGGGCCGTCTGGGGGCCCTGGTGACGCCGTCTTTCTTCCCCGACTGGCTGTTTGTCGCGGTGCCGCTGCTCTTCCTGGTGCTGCAATATCTGGCCGGGCCGATCTGGGCCGCGTACCGCATCCAGACCGTGAAGCGTGAGCGGCTGAGCCGGCGCTTCTGGCTGCTGGGACCGCGCATGGCAGCCATGTGTTTCGGCATCGACCTGCTGATCTCGCTCGCACTGGGTCTCGCCGTCAACGCCCTGGGTGGCGTGCAGGACGGACCGGCCTTGATACGCTTCTTCGCCAGCGGCGCGCGGCACCTCAGCCTGGCAGATTTCGCCGTCTACGAGCTACGGATGGCGGCGCTGCTCTTTGCCCTCTTCACTCTCTCGGTGATCTGCGCGCGCCTGGCGCAGGGCGGCTTCCTGCGCTTTACGATGCCGGCCGGGGGCAACAGGGTCACGCTGTAGGTGAGGTGACAGTATCTCGTGAGAGCGCATGAGAAACAGGAGATGCGTTCTCACGAGGTGCTTATACTTGAGTAAAAAATGTCAAAAGTAAGTGAGTGATGGTAAGTAAGTTAGCCTTGTTTGGGCGTTGATGCTGCGATTTATAGATAGCGTCAAAACCGTCTATGGGCTGGTGCATTTCAAGATGCGCGGTTGTACAATTTAATTGGGCAGTAACCTGCTCATTAAGCTTGGTGGCTATAGTCTCGTGCTTACCATGTAACACATAGCCAATCATCCCACCCCAATTTGACCCCAGCGAGTAATCTTTCTCCTGATTAAGATAGCGATCTATCAAACCTCTTTCAATATATTTCTTTAGCGAAGGCTTAGATTTTTCAGACAGCAATTTGCATTCAAATGGGAAAATAACATCCTCATCCTGTACCCAGGTTATAATTACTATGTCTATGCGGGGTACTGCATCTGGGTCGCCCTCTCCAAAGAGTACTTCATCGTCATCTTTATAGTATTCGCGGTCTACATACCAGAGCTGACCCGTTAATCTAGAATACTGGCGGCATTCCTTTTTTGTATAGCCTTTTAAAACCGCATTAAATTTATTCTCCTTCCACCCGGTATCGTAACGGCCAGCAGCGTACATTTTTTTGTAAGCAACAATAATCAGTTTTAGGACCAGGCTTTCAAGATTAGTACGAAGGTCATCCGAAATAGAAGATCCCTCATATGGGACATCTGATGGGTGTGTCTCTGGTATCACTATGACCTCTTAGAGATTATACTAATGTGGAAATTGTCTCTCCCACGTCGTTAAGCGCTGCTCCGATTGTCCAATAACGCCGTTCGGCAGGTTTGGCAATATACATTATATCATATGCTTTATCGTATAATCTAAAGCTGCGTTTGTGATATATTTTTCGCGAAACCGGTTCTGTAGCAAGATAAGGTAACCTGGTTAAGACCTCGCGCATACGATTATCCGCATGTTTTAGTTGTATAGTGGGAACCTCTTCATCTTTATTGACAGCATTAAACTGGATCATATACAAGGATGACACCTCGTTATATACCTGCGCTATGAACTTTCTACCTGAAGACTCCAGATAAAAATTGATAGAATTAATAAAAGCCTCTGCATAAGAAACTAGCATGGAGGTATCTGGTTTTTTTAGGGCATCAGATTGCTTAGGACTATTGAAGAATCCGATAGTATATTGAAGTGTCTCTTTGATATGCTGTATTTCTTGTTCGCTCAAATGAAAACACTGGTAAATCTGGTCGTTGAGTTTTTTCTCTAAAGCATCCATGCTAAGACCTTGTTGGGCTGGTATCATCAATAGCTCAGTTCTAGTCTCATGCAACGTTGTACCGCGTTTAGCTAGCCCATCTACCAGCTCAACGATTATATTTATCTGCTCTTCATCTGCATTCAGAAATGGAAAAGGCAGCGTTTTCATTTCTCCTGCTTTAATCTCTTCTCTTTCGACCCCCCAGGAAGCACTGCTAAGAAAGAGATAATATTGGGCTATCTCCGAATTAAGGAGCGCCGTTACAGCCTTAAGCAAGTGATTATCTTGCGCTGGCCCTGCAATACATGTAAAGGTATCCCTATAAGTACAATTATGGTTAAGATAGGCCGCTGCAATTTGTCTTTGGACTTGAGTTCTTTTGAAAAGAACCAGCGGCGCTTTAAATTGTTCAGGTATCCCCCTTCTGTAGTAAAGATCTCCCTTTGGCAAAAATGTTAATGTATTGGGATCGATGCCATAGCGGGTAAAGTCTTTGGGGGCCAGATATGGAGCATTATCTAGCCATTCGGCCTGTTTACGTTCTCCTGGACCTTTATGGTTGAACCCTCCTCTGGATATCCATTTACGTTCCTCTATGACTTGTAAAAGAGAAGGATATTCGGCGAGAGCTTCAAGGAGAATATGATCGTAAGGTGATCCCCATAGAGCAATCTTCCAGATGTTTATAGCAGGGGTCTCCGCTTCATCATCTATACTTTCCTCCTCGCCTTCGTTATCAAATAGTGCCGTCTGCTTAAGCGCTATTTTACTATCGTCTTTATTCAATCTACGCATCTGCTCTAAGTTTTCCAAAACCTGCCATAACGGAAGATGCTTCAGATCAAAAGTCTCAATCACTATCGCTGCAAAGTAGCGAGTAAGATGAGTAAGCTTTGGTGCCGCATAAAATATTCTTGCCTTGCGTGATGGCTGACCTGGTCTATAGAAGATAGCAGCAGTGGGAGCAACGCCCTTTTCAAATAGGAAATGCCGTAATGCAGAAAAGTCAAAGATTTTTGTGACTGTAAATTTGTTGAAAAATGCCAGTCTGAAAGACACATTAGGACCACTCTTGTTGAAGAGGAGGCTTTTGCTTGAGCATAAAAGTGCAATTTGGCCATTGGGTTTACAGAAATCAGGAGCGTGCCATAGAAAAGCCTGGACGATCTGCTTATCTCCTATTTTGTAGCCATGTTTGCGTCGAAAAATTTCAGCATGCGACGTAAGATTGCTCATCCAGGGTGGATTCCCTACAACCAGATCAAATTTATGGCCTTCGAAGTTGACCCGCTCCTCAAAAAAATCCGCAACTATCAAGTTTGTTCCGATAAGAGGCGGAAACTGTACATCCCGGCGGATTGTTTTAGGCTCAATGTAATCTAGCATTGCCAGGTAGAGACTGAATGCGGCAATCTGTAGTGCTTGCAGCTTTATATCCACGCCAAAAATAGATTTTTTTAACAACTCAATCAATTCTGCGGGTCCAGGATTCTGCTTGTTTCTACTACGCCAGCGTTCAACAAGCCGGCGATATGCCTCGACGAGAAAGATTCCCGATCCACAGGCGGGATCAAGCAACCTGATTTCGTAGTTTTGATCGCTCTTTGGTAAGGCCTGATTCAGCATGAAATCTACTAACATTGGGGGGGTGTAGTAAGTTCCATCTTTGCCACTTTCTTCCTGGTAGAGGAACTCTTCATAAATTGCGCTGATAAGTTCAATGGGGATAAATTCAAAATTGTATGCCCAGAAGAACAATGCCTGTCCGCCCTTAACAGAATCAACAGTAAACAGGGTACGGAGCTTAGCCAGGTGTTCTGATCTCACAGCCTCCTTTTCCTCATGAGTGACAGGAAACATATCACCATTGAATTGCTGATGAAGCAATTCAAAGAAGTTATATGTGACCTGATACGAGGTAAGTAGATCTGTGTAGCGCATATAGCCGTTGCCAAAGCGCCGGGTAAAAAAGCCGTTTTCTCCCGCTGTTAAAACATCGCGATCTTGCAAATAAAGGGCGAAAATTGAACGACCAATAAGGCTATGAGCATACCTGGGACTCAGCTCAGGCTCTTCTGTGATTAACTGTCGTCGGATATAGCGTAGATTTTCTATGAGCTTCTGATCGACCCTTGTTTCTTTGTCAAAGTAGCTACCATAATGGTGCCAAAAATCACCCGACTCTATCGCTACACGAGTAAATATTTCCAGACGTTCCCATAATTGATCAGGCGACCTCCTATCGGGAGGATTAAGATCGTAGTCTAAGCGCGATGGTTCATCAAGTTCATCAGTGGTACGCCGTGGAGTTTCATACCCATTATATATTCTGATATCTTCTGGCAAGATTACAAATAGCAGAGGTACTCGCCCTTGATTCCATACATTACAGTGAAGCCTGGCTACCTCTTCGCGGTCGAACGCCTCAAAACGTTTGAAATAGATCACAGGAGCATTTGCGACAAAGTAAATCGCATCAATGCCGAGTTTGTCTCTGGCTTCATGCCAGGTGACGTCAAGTTCGGCTATTAGGGGGTCTTGTGCAGAGTCCTTGGAGGTAACGTCTGAGAATAAGTAGGGGTTTGAACTGTACCCAAGCTGATCTAGCAGACGAGAGAAAGTTTGTTGGCTATCCATACATCCCCTCCCTCATAGTATGACCTGAACCTCAGACCAAATCAGGCAACGAAAGCAACGCCTGGTATATGTGGTACTATAATCACTATTTAAAACCTGCGTATGACACGATAATAACATATTTTCATCTTTGTAGTCAACATTTGTTCTAGTGCTAAGGCCGCTTCAATGCTTACCTTATTTAAGAAACAATCCAGGGGCCATATTTTTGTTAGCTTAGTCACCGATTCACCTGCCCAGCCTTTCTCAAGGGGTGGAGAATGGCCGAGCATGCATGGTCCTACGAATCGATCTGCGCCTTCTGCAACTTCCCGCTGTAGTCTGTATACACCACCTTCCACTCGGTGAACACATCCAGGCCAGCCAGGCCAGCCTCGCGGTGGCCGTTGCCGGTGCCGCGCGTGCCGCCGAAGGGGAACTGGATCTCCGCGCCGGTGGTGCCGGAATTGACGTAGATGATGCCAGTGGTGAGGTCACGCGTCGCGCGCTGCACACGATTGACATCCTGCGTGTAGATGGCGCTGGAGAGGCCGAACTTTGTGGAGTTGTTCACAGCGATGGCTTCGGTGAGCGAGTCCACATCGATAATGGAGAGTGTGGGGCCAAAGATCTCTTGCTGGGCGATGCGCATGTCGGGACGCACGTCAGTGAAGAGGGTTGGGCGATAGAAGTGGCCGCGCGCGCAGTCGCCGTCGCGCATGACCGAGCCGCCAGTGACGAGGGTGGCCCCCTCGCCCTTACCGATCTCCGTGTAGCTGTGAATCTTCTCAAGCTGCGAAGCGTTGATCACCGGGCCAACATCCACCGACTCGTCAAGCCCGTTGCCCAGGCGCAGTCCTTCGATGCGCGGCACCAGACGGTCCAGCAGTTGCTGGCGAATGGCTCGATGCGCGATGACGCGGCTGCACGCGGTGCAGCGCTGGCCGGTGGTGCCATAGGCGCTCCACAGGATGCCCTCGACGGCCAGGTCCAGGTCAGCATCATCCATCACGATCACCGCGTTCTTGCCGCCCATCTCCAGCGAGACGCGCTTGAGGGATTTGGCCGCCTCAATGGCTACATGGCGTCCCGACTCGGTAGAGCCTGTGAACGAGATAATCGCCACATCGGGATGCTGCAGTAGGGCCTCGCCAACGGTGCCACCGGGACCAAAGACGATATTCACTACTCCTTCTGGCAAACCAGCCTCGTGGAGGATCTGCACCAGCCGCAACGCGCTCAAGGGCGTATCGCTGGCCGGTTTGAGGACGACGGTATTGCCGGCCACCAGCGCGGGGAACATCTTCCAGGTGGGAATGGCGATAGGGAAGTTCCATGGTGTGATGCAGGCCACCACGCCCACGGGGTCGCGCAGGGCGAAGCCCGACTTGTTGGGTAGTTCCACCGGGACCGTGTAGCCGAAGAGCCTGCGACCCTCACCACCCATGTAGTAGGCCATGTCGATGCCCTCCTGCACATCGCCACGCGTCTCCTTGAGTACCTTGCCCATCTCCTGCGTCATCGTGTGGGCCAGGTCCTCTTTGTAGCGCGTCAACAGCTCGCCGGCGCGATAGAGGATCTCGCCGCGTTTGGGAGCTGGCACGAGGCGCCAGCTCTCAAAGGCTGTTTGCGCGGCGGCGACGGCGGCATGGGCCTCAGCCTCAGCGGAGCGTGGGAAATGGCCCAGCAGTTCGCCGGTGGCCGGATTATGGTTGGGGAAGGTCTGCCGGCTCTCCGCGTCCCGCCACGTGCCTCCGATGAAGTTCTGGAATACCTCAGCCGTGGTAGTCATTGCTTGTACCCTCGCGCCTCCAGCCCCGTGTGGACAACGGGGGGAGCAGATTGTTTCTCCTACAGGTTACTCTTATTCAAGGTTGCCAGGAACTCCACGTTGTTGCTGGTGCGGGCCATATATTGCAGCAGTGCCTCCATGGCTTCCAGGCCACGCTGTTCCGCCAGGGTCGAGAACATACGCCGCATAACAACGACCGCGCGCAGGGTTTTTTCGTCGAGCAGAAGTTCTTCGCGGCGAGTGCTGGAGAGGCCAATATCGATGGCGGGGAAGACGCGGCGTTCGGCCAGTTTGCGGTTCAGCAGGAGTTCCATGTTGCCGGTGCCTTTGAATTCTTCGTAGATCACATCGTCCATGCGACTACCGGTATCGACCAGCGCGGTGGCCATGATCGTCAGGCTGCCGCCCTCTTCGATCTTACGCGCGGCGCCGAAGAAACGTTTGGGGGGGAAGAGCGCGCTTGGGTCGAGACCGCCGGAGAGTGTGCGCCCGCTGGGCTGCACCGCCAGGTTGTAGGCCCGGCTGAGGCGAGTGATGCTATCGAGGAGGATCACCACGTCACGTCCGCCCTCTACCAGACGCTTGGCACGCTCCAGCACCATCTCGGCGACGCGGGTATGCGCCTCGGTTGGCTCGTCAAAGGTTGAACTGATGACTTCGGCCTTAACCGAGCGTTTCATGTCGGTGACTTCTTCTGGACGCTCGCCGATGAGGGCAATCATCAGGTGCGCATCGTCATAGTTTTCCGTGATGGAGTTGGCGATGGACTTCAAGAGCATGGTCTTGCCGGCTTTTGGCGGGGAGACGATCAGGCCGCGCTGGCCGCGTCCGATGGGGGCCACCAGGTTGATGATGCGCCCTGGAATGTTCGAGGCGCCTGTCTCCAGGTTGAACATCTCCTGGGGGAAGATGGGAGTCAGGTTGTCGAAGTGTGGGCGACGCTTGGCATCCTCCGGATTCATGCCGTTGATGGCCTCGACGCGTAGGAGACCATAGTATTTCTCGTTGTCCTTTGGCGGCCTCACCTGCCCGGAAACCATGTCGCCTGTGCGCAGGCCGAAACGCCGGATCTGCGATTGAGAGACGTACACGTCCATATTGCCCGGCAGGAAGCGCTCCTGCCTCAGAAAGCCGAAGCCGTCCTCTACGATTTCCAGCACTCCAGCGCTAAAGATGTTCCCTTGCTGTTCTGTGTGGGCCTGAAGAAGACGGAAAACGAGGTCTTGTTTTTTGAGGGTTGAATAGCCGGAGAGTTCGAGGTCGCGAGCGATGTCGCGTAACTCCGCTATCGTTTTGGTTTCTAACTCAGCAATGTTCACGGTGTGTAGGGCGGAGAGAATCTTTGGGAAAGTACACGCCCTTTCTCCTTTCTGTGTTGAACCCTAGATTTGATGATTTTTGGTGGGAAATAGTCCTTGCGTCCACGGCATTTCCTGGAAAAGGGGAAACGCCTACAGGTATGTGGCGACCTTGAACTCGCGACGAATGGGAGAGGCGTCCACCAGGAAGTCCAGGATATGTACGACGCAATTGCATACATAGAGAAACCTACGGAACCATTGGACTGACGGCGCAGTATGTATCGCGGGAGCTAGCATTACTATACCACAGGTATCATTAGATGTCAAGGGATTTTCCTGTATAATTCAGGCATCCTCCCTCTACCTGGCCGGCAGAGTGGCATAGGTGACACTGTGTGGGGATAGGCAGTACCCCAGCGGAACGCTTTTACCTGGCTGCGGTAGACCGCTGTAGACCTACAATCCCTGTCCAACCTGACTCACGTAGCATATCATAAAATGGAAACCACTGTTTGTCAATCCACTCGTCGCAGCGTTGTACGTACTCGCCCAATCCCCGCTGTTCCAGCTCCCGGTTGACTACGTTATTGGCATGGGGATGATCGTAACGCCTGGGTAGCGGCGAACCGAAGCCGTGAACATAATGGGCCAGTTCATGCGCCAGCGTCGTCACCAGCACGTAGGCCGGCACCAGGGGATGCTGGAGCAGCGCATTGATGCCGATAAAAGAGATCGCGTTATCCTGGGAGAGGCGAATCAGGCCGAGCCGGCGCTTCCAGGGCTGACAATAGGCCACCTGGACCTCGTTCATGCGGGGGGTATCCGCGAAATAATGGTGCCAGATCTCCTCAAGATAGAGGTCGAGGTCGCGGGCAGCGGCGACCTCCGTGAGCGAATCGGGAACAGCAGCCAGTAGCATATCTAGACTCCTCGACAGAAGTTGTTTGTGAATTCAGTATACCAGTGCTCCTGCAACGATCTTCCTCATTCATATGTCACATGACCCATGCCCATAGCCGTGGTTTCCGGTATGCTTGCTGACAGAAAGAATTTATAGGTAGAGGAGTGAATAGATATGAATGAGACACACTGTCAGCAGGCTGTTCTTGAGCATGTGACCTGTCCCGTTGCCACCGCGTTCTTCAAGGCGGAAGATGGCTTTTCTACCACTCCCATGGTGGTGGTGAAGCCCACCTACGCGCCGCTCAACGAAGAGGAGTTGCACACCTCATTTGAGCACGCAATCAGTGATCGCGTGTTGGCGGTCAAGCTGCGCCTCAGCCGCGTCAGCGCCCCCCTGGTGCTGTCCCCCTCTTCATGGCATGAGGAGCGCATACCCACCACACGGCAGGACGCCGCGTACGCCGTCCCCCAGTCACTTGCCAGCACCCTCCTCAAGAAAACGCGTTGGAGCCGCTGGCACCTGGGCATCACGCTTGGCTGTCTGGCCTTACTGCTGCTGCTGATCGGCTTCGACCTGATGGGCCTGCTTGTGTTGCATGCTCGCTAAAAACGATGACTCGTTTTGTCACCTTACAACGTGTACATATGAGAAGGTGAAAAAAGCTGCTCCTCTTTGTCCTGCCAGATTCTCAGATACGGCAGTAGACAGGCACGTTATAGTCAGGTACCCCTTAGC
>JALYVR010000806.1:0-1713 GCA_030853145.1 Chloroflexota bacterium
CAGATTACGGCGCGCACTCCTACACGGAGTATACGGTCCGAGCGACTTCTACAGCCTCTCCCACAGTATGGACAACTTTCGCCCCCGCCTGCAACATCTCGTGTACCAGCTTTGAACCTTCTCCGCCTGTATAATCACGGGCCGCGACCCCGATTATATCAGACCTATGCTCAGCACCAGACATAGCATCGGCCAGCATGACGACGGCTACCCCCTGCTGTGCTGCCGCCAGAGCCTCGCGCAACAGGGCCAGGTTGCCAGGGCCAATGGGAACCGGGCAGATGATGAGCAGGGCCACGTGTGCCAGGCTGGCACGTACCTGCGCCAGGGTTTGAGGGGAGAGGGGAGCATAGGGCTGCTCTGTAATCACCTGGCTGGCGAGGCGCAGCGCCAGAGTATGATCGCTATCGCCGATATTGAGCGCGCCAGCCACAAAGGGAATGTGCGCGTCGGCCAGCGCGCGCATCAGCAGTGCGCCAGAGCCGCCTCCCGCCATCACATGCACACGCGCTCCCGGCTGCGGCTGGCGCTCATCCTGCATGCTCGGCGGTAGCACGCTCAGGTGCTCGGCGCCGCGCAGGATGCCCACATGCACCTCGATACCGTAGACCCGGCTGAGCAGGGCCGGCTCCAGCACTTCGGCGGGACCGGCATCTGCGACGATGCCACGCTGGAACAGCACGAGGCGCGGGAAATAGCGGGCTGCCAGGTTGAGATCATGCATGGCGGCTATCACTGTGAGACCGCGCTCGCGATTGAGGCGCTGCACCAGCGCGAGCGTCTCTACCTGATATTTGATATCCAGGTGCGAGGTTGGCTCGTCCAGCAGCAGCAACCCTGGCTCTTGCGCGAGAGCCATAGCGATCATCACGCGCTGTCGCTCGCCGCCGCTTAGCTCATTGAAGATACGCTCGCCAAGGGCCGCGCTATCCGTTGCCCGCAGTGCCTCCTGCACGCTGGCGCGATCATGCTTGCTCTGAGTGCCCAGCAGGTTGATGATGGGCGTGCGCCCCAGGCTAACCATCTGCTCTACCGTGAAGGCGAAGGGCATATGTAACTCCTGGGACACAACGGCGATCCGGCGCGCCGCGCCGCGCCGTCCCCACTGTCGCAGATCGCGTCCTTCCAGCAAGACCGTGCCCTGCCGGGGCGAGAGCACGCCGCTGAGCAGGCGCAGCAAGGTAGTTTTGCCAGAGCCATTCGGCCCTAGCAGGCCCAGCATCTCGCCGGCCTGCACCTGCATACAGACATCGTAGAGAATAGGTTCGCGTCCATAGCCAAAAGTGAGATCGCGCACCTCCAGCAGCGGCACGCGCGCGCCTTCTTGCTTCACCACAGATACTCTCGCTTATTACGCCTGAGCAGGAACAGAAAAAACGGAGCGCCCACCAGCGAGGTTAAAATGCCCACTGGGAGTACCGCAGGCGCGATAACCACGCGCGCCAACAGGTCGGCCAGCGTCAGAAAGATGGCGCCGCCCAGCGCAGACGCTGGCAACAGCAAGCGATGGCGCGGACCCAGGACGAGGCGCATCACATGCGGGGTCACCAGGCCCACGAAGCCGATCAGCCCGCTGATGGAGACCGCGGCCGCCGTCAGCAGCGAGCCCAGCACGATGATGATGAATTTATCTCGCTCGACATGCAGGCCCAGGTGTGCCGCGCCCTCCTCACCCAGCGCGAGGGCATCCAACACGCCAGAAAAGGCCCACGA
>JALYVR010000806.1:1723-2484 GCA_030853145.1 Chloroflexota bacterium
CGAGCCACAAATGCCGGCAAGAATAATTACTCCCACCACGACGAGGGATGGCCAACTGGTCACCACGATCCCGCCGCTCAGCCAGTTGAACAGGGCCTGCAAGCTAAACTGGGCATGGGGGCTGAGCGTCAAAATCAGCGTCTGTACAGCGACCATCACCGAGTTGACCACCACCCCGGCTAGCAACAACGTGACAACCGGCGCGCGCCCTCCGACGCGGGCGATGCTGTAGACCAGCAACATCGTGAGCAACGCTCCCACGAAGGCCAGCACCGGGGCCAGCGAGAAGAGCGAGCCGTAGACAGTATCTAGCGGCAGGGCGAAGGCGATGACCGCGCCCAAGGCCGCGCCCGACGAGGTGCCGACGAGGAAGGGGTCCGCCAGCGGGTTGCGCAGCATGCCCTGAAAGAGCGTACCCGCCACCGCCAGACCCGCGCCTACCAGCACCGCGCCGATCACGCCAGGCATACGCACCTGCCAGATGATCACTTCCAGCGAGGGGTCCCACTGGCGCGCGAAATGGAAGACGCCGGTCCCGTTGAGCAGGATACGCACAATGACATCAAGTGGGATAGGCACCGCACCGAAGCTTACCGCCACCAGAATGGCGATGAGCACTGCTCCACCCAGCGCCAGTAGGGCGAGGGATGCGGGCAGCGCTCTCACCCCTCGCCTGATTTGGCGCTCAGTTTGTACGTTGCGAGTCGCGAGTTTCACGGCGTATGTCCCCGGTTATGGGTATGCTCTATGCTATACCAGAG
>JALYVR010000807.1 GCA_030853145.1 Chloroflexota bacterium
GGGCCGTGGCCTGCAAGATGAGTAGCGCCGCACCATATCCCCCCACCTCCTACTCCTATGAACAAGACAATGAGGATAGCCAGCAATATCGCTCGCCAGAGAGCACTAGTATGTCTGGGTGATCGGCCTGGCTGCGCCTGCGGCGGTAGCTCTTGCCACTCTGTGATCGCGGCTGCTGGCGACGAGTGAGCCGGGGGAACCGGAGTAGTTGGAGCGTGTATATAAGGGAAGACCACCGCTTGTTGATCCTGGTCCGTAGTCGAGTCGGGCTGGCTCGTAGCCGGGGGGCGCATCTGCGGTGTGGCCCCTGTTTGCTGCGCCTCGCGCGTAGCCGGATCGGACTGCGGAGTAGCTGTAGCGTGCGTGGACGGTGAGATCACTGTTTGCTGCGCCTGGCTTGCAGCCGGGTCGGGCAGAGGAACACTCTGTGGCAGGATATGGAAGCTGTCCGGTGGGGTCTGCGGGGTGGTTGTTTGCACTGCTGGAACCAGGCTCTCTGCTGAGATGTTGGTAAACAGCAAAAGGTTCGCTGCCTGCTGGTATGCGTCTTGTAAGGCGTTGGCGAAATCTGTGACGGTCCCATAGCGCTGGGCCGGGTCCTTAGCAAGGGCCCTGAAGACAACCTGCTCTACCAAGGGAGAAAGCCCTGGCACTCTCTGATACAGCGAGGGGGGTGGGGTCAGCATCTGCTGGCTGGCAATGTCAACAAAGGTACCGGTGAAGGGGCGCTCACCGCACAACCATTCGTAGGTGACAATGCCCAGCGAGTACTGGTCGCTGGCAAAACGTGCCTGGCCCTGGAGCTGCTCAGGCGCTGTATAAGGAACCGTCCCGGCCGTCTTCTGGTCTATCTGCGAACTGCTGCTATGCGCGGCTATGACCAGGCCAAAATCACTCAGCAGGATCTGTCCTTGCTGCCCAACAAGCATATTCTCTGGCTTGACATCCCGGTGAATCAGCTTGCGCATATGGGCATGATCCAGGGCCGCGGCTACCTGCTGCACCATCGGCACAATCCGCTCCGGTTGTACGCGTCTCCCCTTGGGGATAACGCGCCGGATCGAGCCATTGGGAGCGTAGCTCATGACGAGATAGGGAATGCCCTCTTCGCTCCCGTAGTCGAGAACGCGCACGATATTGGGATGGTCCAGCCCGGCGATGACCTGCGCCTCGTGAAGAAAATCCTGGAGCGCCTTCTCTGAAAGCTGGACATGCAACATCTTGATCGCGTTCTGCGTCTTCAGATGGATATGCTCACCCAGATACACATCCGCAAAGCCACCCTTCCCTAGCCAGCGGGTGAGACGATAATGGCCTACCTGCTGACCCAGGTAGTGCCTGGCGGTCTCGGACATGTTCGCTGCCTCTCTTGCTACTTCTCTTTGTGTAACACCACCCCCTGATTGTACCATCACTATGGGAAGCATTGTCCACAGTTCTTGTTTACCCATTACTAAAATCATAGGCGAGATGTGAGACAGGTATGCCAGATCTTTGCTTTGGGATGAGCTGAACTGCTGCTCACCCCTTTGATGGTACGAACTCATTGCTCCTTACAAAGCGGATGCAGCCAGGTCTTCCTTAGTGAGAGCATTGTACTAGCTTCTATCGAAGAATTCTTCCCTGCTCGCCGGATCTGGTCTCTTCGTCATACGCATTGCCGCCAGATACGGGTCGTGCGCAGCGATGAGCTGGTTGGCATCGTAGGCCAGCGCACGATAGTTGATGTGTCCGCCTGGGCGCGCGCGTTGCAGAGTGAGATAGCTGGCCTGCTTGGGGTCGCCGTGCAGCCAGAGATCGACCTGCTGCGCCAGAGGTAGCAGGTTGAGCGCGAAGGCATAATCAACCGTGTCGCCATACACCGTCGCTACCTGCTCAAGGAATGCCTGAAGTTTGGCATAATACGCCAGCAGGTCCTGCTCAAAGGCGGTTTTGTAGTCCGCGAACGCCGGGATATCCGTGAGATACAGCGGCAGCCCGAAGCCGCGCGCCAGGAGTTGGTCCAGCGTGTCTTTGCTCAAGCGCTCGCCGAACACCAGGGGTAGAGGGAAGAAGCGGCCCCAGGCGCGGTGGCGGTTCAGGTCGCGTAGTTCGCCTAAGAAGCTCTCGACGACCAGGGTCATGCGCGTAGTGCGCGCGAAACCTGGCAGTTCGTTGTAGTTGGTATGCTCCGCGAAGATGAGCGCGCTGATGGCCTGTTTAGTGACGGTATCGCGGGAGGTGATCCAGGCGAGGAGCGGTGTCCGTGCGAGACCGGGCCAGAGCAGCAGGATATATTCCGCCACCAGCCGCTCCCCCTCCGTATACGTCGGCTCAAGCAGGCTCACACGCTGCTCGACGCGCCGGGGCGCGCCTCTGTGTATTGGGACCGCGCGCAACAGATCCGTCTGCTCCGCCAGGAAATGCCGCAAGGCATGCAGATTCCTGTTGGTAGTGAGCAACGGCTGCGTGTGGCGGATTAACGCGGGGGCCTCTGCTTTGTAG
>JALYVR010000808.1 GCA_030853145.1 Chloroflexota bacterium
GTATACCTCAAACAGCAATGCCATGGTGCAGCTGGCATCCCCCGGTGCTCTGCAGGGCCGCGTGGCGGGGCTCTACAGCTACGTATTTGCCGGTACCAGTCCCATCGGCGCCTTGATCGCCGGATTTCTGGTAAAGGAAGGGGGGACGGAGCTTGCCTTCTCGGTGGCCGGAATCGGCGGAGTTGCCACGATCGTTCTGGTCGCAGCCTGGATACGATGGACCGGCGTGCCAGGTATTCCTACCTTTGCCACCGTGGCGAGCGAAGCGCGCACGACTGCCGGGTAAGCAGTCCATACTCATCGACCCGTACCGCAACTACAGTGTGTGCCTGCCGTGCTCGAGTTGCCAGGAAGCTGGACACTCGGTATAGTCAAGGTACATTTTTGCAGTCTCGGGGGAGCAACAAAAGGAGAGAAGAATGTCAGACACGCGCGCGCCTCTGATCCCGGATGGTGGACTGAGCCGACGAGAGTTTCTGCGCCTCACGGGCGTGGCGGTAGGCGCGACCGCGCTGGGAGGCATCCCGGAATTGGCGGAAACAGTCAAAGCGGCGCCCGCGGAAGCGAAACGAGGCGGTGCGTTGCGGCTGGGCAATACCGCCGACGTCATCTCATTCGAGCCTTACGCCGTCTCCGACAATGTCTCCATCTGGACCATGCTGCTCATGTACGATCAGCTCACCCGGCCAACGACGAACGGCCTGAGCATCGAGCCCAGTCTTGCCCAATCCTGGGATATTAGCAATGGCGGCAAGACCTACACCTTCCATCTGCGCAAGGGGATCAAGTTCCACGACGGGACTCCTCTGACAGCAGCAGATGTGAAGTTCTGCGTCGAACGGGCGGCCTTCGCCAAGAACACCCAGTGGGCGTTTATCCTGGCGTCGCTGAAGGGCATGGAGGTGATGGACAGCCACACGGTTCGCGCCCATCTAAATAAGCCACACGCACCCTTCCTCTCCGACATGGCGCTGTTCGCCACCTCCGTCTATCCCGCGAGACTCTTCCATCATATGGGGTCGAAGCTGTGGCAGCATCCCATCGGCACCGGACCTTTCAAGTTCCAATCATGGAAGCGTGGCAGCGAGATCATTCTTGCCCGCAATCCCCACTTCTGGCGGACCACGCGGCAGCCATATGTCGACACATTTCACAATATGGTGGTGGGCGACGCCAATACGCGGGTACTTCAGGTCCAGAGCGGTGAGCTGGACATCGCCCTCTTCGTGCCTCCCGCGCAGGCGAAGGCAATGCAGGGAAACCCAAACGTTGCCATCCATCTTGACAACTTCATGGACTCCCACTTTGCGCCGATCGACGTTACCAAGGCGCTTTTCAAGGACAAGCGGGTACGTCAGGCGCTCAACTATGCCATCGACAAGGAAACCATCGTCAAGAAGGTGCTCTTTGGCTATGCGGTACCGTCGGGCCAGGCGCTCCCCGCTATGTGGGGCGCGGACCCATCAATCAAGGCCTACCCGTACGACCCCAACAAGGCCAGGGCGCTGCTGAAGGCCGCCGGGCACTCACACGGCATGTCATTCAAGCTGCTGGTCGACGCGGCGCAGGAGTCCGACAAAGAAATCGCAACCCTCATGCAGGAGCAACTGGCGAAGGTCGGCGTAAAGACGCAGATCGAGGTGCTGGAAGAGGCCACCGAGATTCAGGTCTCGGAAAGCAAGAAGTACGACGTCAACATTGGTTACATGACCAGCGACATCATCGATCCTGACGAACTGGTGAGCTTCGCCATGGCCGGGAATGGCGGCACCGATTCCATCTGGAGCTACTACAACAATCCCAGGGTGAACCAGCTAGCGGCGCAAGCCGCCGGTGAACCCAGCCGGACCAAGCGGTTGCACCTGTACTACGAGATCGATCGCATCCATCACGACGATGCTCCCATGATCTTCCTCTACCGCTTGCCCAGTATCACCATGACCACCTCAAAGGTTGCGGGCTTTAAGGTCCTGCCGACTGGAAACTATCGCCTAGAAGAAGCCTGGCTCAAGTAGCGAGGGAGCATGGCGTCCTACGTTGCCCGTCGCCTGCTCCAGCTGATCCCCATCACGCTGGCGCTGGCGACGCTCATCTTCGTCCTGATTCACCTGATACCCGGTGATCCGGCACAGGTCATTCTAGGCGCGCACGCCACTCCCTCCGCGATCGCTCGCCTGCACAAGGCCTGGCACCTCACCGATCCGCTGCCTGTTCAGTACTTCTTCTTCCTGGTACGGTTGGTCCAGCTGAACCTGGGGACCTCCATCTACTATCAGATTCCGGTACGCGACTTGCTTGCCAGCCGCCTACCCGAGACACTTCTGCTGGCGTTCCTGAGCATGCTTCTCAGCGTGGTCATTGCTTTTCCGCTGGCAGTCGTGGCGGCCGTCTCTCGCGATTCCTGGCTCGATCGCACCATCCGCGTCCTCACCACGCTGGGGTTCGCCATGCCCTCGTTCTGGATCGCCCTGCTCCTCATGCT
>JALYVR010000136.1 GCA_030853145.1 Chloroflexota bacterium
CTCATGCACCTTACACCTCCAAGCAAATTTTCCATATTATGGTATGGACATTCAGGCTGTTGTAAGGTGTGCATATCTAGCTGCAAGCCGGCTATCAGGCTCAAGCCTGATAATTCAGTCTGGTATTCTCTGGTATTTTATATCATGCGGGAAGAGCTGACGGTATGGAAATCGAAGGTACACCACACGACACTACAGCCGCCGCCGGAGTGAGCGACGGAGAACTTGTGGTCGCGCCCAGGAAGAGGACGCGCCGGCGCAGCATCACGATCTTCATTGTTGTAAGCATCCTGAATGTGGCGTTGCTGGCGCTGCTCTGGTCGCAATTGCTGACGCCGGCGACACAGCCAGCAACGCAGGGGAACACCGGCAACATTTTCAGTGGTCCGCTGGTGGGCAAGCCGGCCCCGAATTTCACGTTGCTGGCCCTGGGAACCCATCCTAGACCGAAGATCTCGCTCGCCGATTTCAAGGGCAAGCCTGTTGTGCTGAACGTCTGGCAATCCTCGTGCGCCCCTTGTGTCAGCGAAGCGCCGGCCTTCCAGGCCACATGGAAGCGCGCGCAGAGCCAGGGCATCGTTTTTCTGGGCATAGACTTTCAAGATAGCCAGAGCGACGCGCTGAGCTTTGTGCAGAAGTACGGCATTACCTACACCAATGTGGTAGACCAGGATGGATCGACGACGATCAATTACGGCGTGACCGGCACGCCAGAAACCATCTTCATCGATCAGCACGGCGTGATCGTCGGCCGGCACGCCGGCGAGATGTCCGCGTCCATGCTACAACAGGGCCTGCAATTGCTCTCAGGGAAGCAACATGCCGCCTGACAACGACGCTCTATTTCGTGTAGCTGACAGGGCGCAGGCCTTGTCGGCGGGCAAGGGGAGCCGAAGCGGCGCCCCTACACGAAATAGGGCATTTTGCCTGCGCCCTGCATGCTACGGGGTAGGAAATGGAACGGCAGACGTGTGATGTTAGAGCTTCGCCTGATTGTACGCACGGCTCATACGCTTGCCGCGGCCGGCTGGGTTGGCGGCAGCATGCTGTACCTGGTGGCGGTGTTGCCGGCTTTACGTGAGGCAGGACCAGCTCCGGGGGTGGCGGCGAAAATCGCGGCGCTCTTCAGGCGCCTGGTCAATCTGTGTATCGCCGTGTTGCTGCTGAGCGGGGCGTTTCTGACGTTTGATCGCCTGACGCAGACGGCGTTAGGCTGGCCTTACCTGGTGGTGCTGGGTCTGAAGATTATCCTGGCTATTGGTATGTTCGTCCTGGCGGTCTACATCGGGCAGAGCGATGTGCGACGACTGGCGAAGCGCCGCACATCGCTCTCGCGGGCAGCCCCACGCCTGATGCTGGCCCTGGGCATTCTCATATTTTTGCTTGGCGCGCTGCTCAACAGCCTGTTCGAGGCAACTATCGCGCCGCGCTAGTGGAGGTTTTATTGTGCAGTCTGCTGTGACTATCGAGCAGAAGGAGCCTGAGTCGTTGCGACCGCGCAAGCGGCTACCGCTCAGCTTCCTGCTCGCCGGCATCGCTATCTTGGGCGCTGTGGCCTACCTGGTCTTCGCGAATACCCAGAGCAGCGCCGTTTACTATATGACCGTGCCTGAACTGCTGCACTGCAATACCTGTATGACGCAATCGGTGCGTGTCGCGGGCTTCGTGCAGGCCGGTTCGATCGTGCGCAACGACCAGGCACAGACGATCAGTTTCAGTATCGCGCAGACAGGGCAGGCGCAGACGCTGCCCGTCACTTATAGCGGCGTGGTACCCGATATCTTCCGCCCCGGCATTGAGGTGGTGGTAGAAGGACATTACCTGGGTCACGGTCCCTTCCAGGCTCAAACGTTGCTGGCGAAGTGTCCATCGAAATTCCAGGCGGCCACGCCCTCTCCATCGTAGAGGGAAGGAATCATTGTGTATTTCTCAGATGTTGGTATTATTGCGCTGATCCTTGCGTTGGGGTTTGCTGTCTATACGCTGATCGTGGCGGTCCTGGGGGCGGCGCGCGCTATGGCGCCGCTGGTGGCCAGCGCCAGGCGCGGCGTGCTGATCGTTGCCGGCTTTCTGTTGCTGGCTTCGGCGGCGCTGATCGCCTCGTTTCTCACCCATGATTTCGGCCTGAGCTATGTCGCACAGCATTCCAGTCGCACGATGCCCTGGTACTACGTCACGGCAGCGTTCTATGGCGGCCAGGAAGGCTCGCTGCTGTACTGGGCCTTGATGCTCTCGCTCTTCTCCGTGCTCTTCGTGCTGACTTCACGGCGCGCGCCCGCCGCCCTGGTGCCGTATGTGATGGCGACCCTGATGGGCATCGAGACCTTCTTCCTGCTGATGCTGGCGACCGTGTCCAGCCCCTTTGTGCGCCTGCCGGTCGCGCTGCCGGATGGCGTGGGGCTGAACCCGATCCTGATGGACCCTGGCATGCTGGTGCATCCGCCGATGCTGCTGATGGGCTACATGAGCTTCTCGCTCCCGTTTGCCTTCGCGGTGGCGGCGCTGATCACCGGCAAACTCGATAGCGCGGGGTTGCGCTCCATTCGACGCTGGACCCTGGCCTCGTGGAGCATTCAGACGACGGGACTGCTGCTGGGAGCCTGGTGGGCCTATCACGTTCTGGGCTGGGGCGGCTACTGGAGCTGGGACCCCGTGGAGAACGCCGCCCTGTTGCCCTGGCTGACGGCGACGGCCTTCCTGCATTCGACGATGGTGCAGGAGCGGCGCGGCATGTTGAAGGTCTGGAACCTGGGCCTGGTGATCGCCTCGTTCGCGCTCTCTATTTTTGGCACCTTCGAGGTGCGCAGCGGCATTATCAGTTCCGTCCACTCGTTCGCCTACTCAAACATTGGCGCCTACTTCCTGGTCTTCCTGGCGATCGTGATCGTCTTCAGCACGGTCCTCTTCCTCTTCCGCCTGCCTCGGTTGCGTCCTGAGCAGGAGTTCGACTCGGTGCTCTCGCGCGAGGGCGTGTTTCTGGTCAACAACTTGCTGCTGGTGGGCGTGGCCTTCGCGACGCTGTGGGGCACGATCTTCCCGCTGATCTCGGCGTGGGCGCGCCAGCAGACGATGACCGTGGGCGCGCCGTTCTATAACCAGGTGGATGGCCCCCTGTTTATCGCCCTGATCCTGGCGATGGGCATCGGTCCGCTGCTGGCCTGGCGACGTACCTCAACGCGCGCGCTGTGGCGCAATATGGGCATCCCCGCGCTGGCCGCCGCCGTGTGCGCCATCATCCTGCCACTCGTGGGCATCCGCGATATCTGGGCCAACATCAGCTTCGCGGTCTGCGCCTTCACGGCGGGCGCGATCCTCTACGAACTCTGGCGGGGCGCGCGCGTGCGCCATAATCATGGCGAGCCGTATCCTGTGGCGCTGTACATGCTCTTCCAGCGCTATCGCCAGCGCTATGGCGGCTACCTGGTTCACCTGGGCCTGGTGCTACTGGCGGTGGGCATCGTCGGCTCGCACTTTTTCCAGACGCAGCAGGACGCGACGCTCAAGCCGGGCCAGCAAATCAGCATCGCTGGCTACCAACTGGTGTTTCTCGGCAATATCGACGAGTCGTATCCTGACAAAGAGGTGGTCATGGCGCAGGTGCAGATCTGGCGCGACGGCCAGCTCCAGCAGTATATCTATCCGGGTCGCCAGATGTACCAGAACTTCGCCAACGAGCCGGCCAGTATGATCTCTATCAACACCTTCGGTCTGACGGATCTGTACGTGTTCCTCGCCGATTGGCAGGGACCGGGGCAGGCCACGATCCGCGTGTTTGTCAATCCCCTGGTATCTCTGGTCTGGTATGGCGGCCTGCTGATGCTGCTGGGCGGCGTGATTTGCTGGTGGCCTGAACGGTCGCGGCGCAGGCACGCGACGGTAGGGCAGGCGGAGACCGCTGCCAGCAAAGCACGCGACACGGCCACAATGCACCCGCAAGAGGTGCCCGTACATAGCATGTCGTCCACGTCTTCGGATACCCTTAGTGTAGGGGCGTCCCTCGCGCGCGCCCTGCCAGCCAGCAAAGTGCCCACCTCGGTGATAGGACCGCCGCCGTCCGCGCCTTCAGCGACCTTTGTGGGTACGCATAGGGTGGAGGAGGTGGACATATGAAGAATCGTAGGCTCTTCCTGGCCCTGGCGCTAGGGGCGCTGGTCGCGGCAATCTGGACCTCTATGCTGCTCGCCAGCCCACAGCAGCCGACGCTCGATCAGCGGACTGAGGATGTGGCCTCGCAGTTAAAGTGTCCCATCTGCCAGGGAGAGTCGGTGCAGGACTCGCCTTCGGAGCTGGCGCAGCAGATGCGTGGCGTCATTCGCCAGCAGTTGCAGTCCGGCCGGTCGGAACAGCAGGTGATCCAGTACTTCGTTGACCGCTACGGCGAGCAGATCGTGTGGGTGCCGCGCTGGCAGGGCTTTACGTTGTTGGCCTGGCTGGTGCCGCCGGCTTTGCTGCTGGGGGGTGTCGTGCTGCTCTTCTTTGTGCTGCGCGATTGGCGTGCTACTGTCCCCTCTCTCAATGAGGACACGGCGAGCAACAGCCTGGAACCAGGGTACGCGAATGAGAGCGATCTGGCAGACTACCGGGCGCAGCTTGAGCAGGAACTGGCCGCCGCCGACCCCTTATTTGACGGCTATGGAACGGGGGCCCGCTGATGCAGATGTTGCCCATCCTCGTCGCGCTCCTGCTGGGGGCGGCGGCGTTAGCCTTCGTGCTCTACCCGCTCTACCATCGTGATCCCATAAAGACACCAGGGGTCGCATTAGAGGCGGAAGTTGTGCCATCAGCCGCGCAGACCCAGGCGATGGAGCGCGAGCAGAGCGCGCGCAACGCGCTACAAGAGGTTGAGCTTGACTACCAGCTTGGCAACCTGGCCGAGCCAGACTATCGCTCCCTCCGCGAACGCTACACGCGCCGCGCTCTCCTTGAGATGAAGTCACGCTACACCCGCGAGCAGGAACTCGATGCACTGATCGAGGAGCAACTGCAAGATATGAAAGAGACCAACGGAGAGACGTACGATGAATGAGCTTAGTTCTATTTCATGTACGGGCGCCGCTTCGGCTCCCCTTGCCCGCCGACAAGGCCTGCGCCCTGCTCGCCTGCGCCCTTATATATACGCAATAATCTTCGTCACCATGCTCGTTTGCCTGTTGTTCGCATACGTCCCAGCGTACGCGGCGGCGGGCGGCGGGCGCATCTCTGGCCGGATCATCAATGGCACCAAACACAACGCGCCTGTCGTGAGACAGGGAGTTACGTTGCAGGTGGCGCAGAGGGATACGGCGCGCGATCTCTCAACTGTCAAGACAGACGCTCATGGAGTATTCACCTTTGGCGGCCTTGACACGAGCAAGACGCTCAGCTATGCCATCTACACCCGCTACCAGGGCGCGCAATATTACACCAACCTGATCGATCTAAGCAGCAAAGCGGTTCAGCAGATCAACCTGACGGTATACGAGGCGACGACGAGCAGCGCGCAGATCGTGGCGGTGCAGGTGACCGTGCTTATGCGCGACCCCGATCCGAAGACGGGGCTGGTGACGCTAGCGGAGATCGCGCAGTTTAAGAATCTGAGCACAAGCACCTATGTCGGCTCCCTCGACACCAGCCAGGGCAAGCCGAACGCGCTGCGTTTCGCCCTGCCGTCCGGCGCGCGCCATGTATCGCTGAGTAGCGGCTTTGATGGGTACCATTCGGTGCAGGTTGATCGCGGCTTCGCCTCCGATGCTGCCCTGCCGCCTGGCCCCTCGGAGTTCGCCTTTTCTTTCGAGGTGCCGTACACCGGCACCACCTACGACTTTAGTTACGAAGCGGTGTATCCCACGTTGAGCGTCTCGGTGCTGGTATCGCCCACGCTACACACTCAGGGTGGTGTGCTGGCTTCCAAGGGACTGATCACCGCCAATAATCGGCCTTACCTGATGTTACAGGCGCAGGCTCTGGTTGCAGGGAGCCAGGTTCACGCGCAGATTGAGGGCTTGCCGGCTCCCACGCTGGCCTCCAATACATCGCCGCTCAACCTGAGCTGGCTCTGGGTTCTTGCCGGCGTGCTCGTGTTGCTGGCAATCATCGTTGTTTCGTCGTTCCTGTATAGAGTAACGCACCGCGAGGAGCAGAACAGGCAGGCAGCCAAAAGACTGCCTGCCCGCAAGGAGCCTGTGAAGCGTAAAGGTGCCGTGGCCAAGGCGGCTCCAACCGGCGCCGAGCAGAAGCTGTTGCAA
Source organism: Chloroflexota bacterium (assembly GCA_030853145.1). GTDB lineage: Bacteria > Chloroflexota > Ktedonobacteria > Ktedonobacterales > Ktedonobacteraceae > JALYTT01. Next base: position 6,225 of record JALYVR010000136.1, read on the forward strand.
GAGCTACTCGCGCTTGACAAGAGCCACGAGGCGGGCAAGATCAAGAGGGCGGACTACGAGGAGCGGCGGGCCAAGCTCAAGGCCAGGCTGCGCACAGTCATGAGCGAGAGCAGTGTTCGCCGATAGGAAATCGGGGCGTCTCTGTAGGGCGTGGCAAGCCGAATCCCTACGCGGGTCGGGGCCATCTCACCCGTGCAGTGAAGCTTGACAGAGCACTATGGGGACCCTCCCTTGCGGGGGCCATGTACTAAGGGGGAATCGTGAAGAGCGTGCCTTACCTGGAGGTGAGAGGTCTCAAGAAGAGCTTCGGCCTGAAGCCAGTCCTGCGTGGGCTGGACCTGGCGCTAGCCGAGGGTCAACGTATGGCCATGCTGGGGGCCAACGGAGCGGGCAAGACCACGCTGCTGCGCATCCTGGCGCTGCTCACCGCACCTGGCGCGGGGAGCGTCTCCATCGGTGGGCTGGACAGCGCGCGCGACGCGCAGCAGGCGCGGCGCCTGGTGGGCTTCGTGGCTCACCAGCCCTATATCTACGATGAGCTGACGGCCCTGGAGAACCTGGTCTTCTTCGCGCGCATGTATCTGGTGCCGCGTCCCCAGGAGCGCGCGCGGGCGCTGCTCAGCGCGGTGGGACTTGAGAGGCGCGCGCGCGAGCACGCCGGCGCCTTCTCGCGCGGGCAGATGCAGCGCCTCTCGCTGGCGCGCGCCCTGCTACACTCTCCCCGGCTGCTGCTGCTTGACGAACCGGAGACGGGACTCGATGAAGAGGGTCACCGCTTGCTGGAGACCCTGCTTGCCGAGCATACGCGGCAGGGCGGCACCACGCTCTTTACAACCCACCAGTTGGAGTCTACGCTGACCCTGGCTGACCAGGTGGTGATGCTGGCTGGCGGCCGCGTGGCTTACCAACGGGAGACGGCGAAGTTGGATCTGAGCAGCGTGCGCCAGGCATACCAGGAGATCGTGCGATGAAGACCGCGCGCGTCTTTACGGCGCAGGTGCTGGCGATCCTCTGGAAGGATGTGCGCTGCGAGCTGCGCAGCCGCCAGACATGGACAGGCATGGCGCTCTTCGCCCTGCTGGTATTCGTGATCTTCAACTTCGCCTTTGACCTGCGCGTGGATAACACGGCGGCCGTGGTTCCCGGCGCGCTATGGGTGGCCTTTGTCTTCGCTAGCCTGCTGGGCCTGGGACGCACTATGGCCGCCGAGCGCGAGAAGGGGTCGCTGGATCGCCTGCTGCTCTGCCCGGTGGATCGCAAGGCGATCTACCTTGCGAAACTGCTGGGAAATATGCTATGTATCGGTATAGTAGAAATTGTCGCGCTGCCGATCTTCGCGGTACTGTTTAACGTGCCATTTTTCACGGGCGCGCTGATCCCGATTGTGCTGCTGGGCACGCTGGGCGTGGCCGCTATCGGTACGCTGTTCTCAGCTATCGCGGCGGCGACGCAGGCGCGGGAGCTGCTGCTGCCGTTGCTGGTGTTTCCGCTGATCGTGCCAGTAGTCATCGGCGCGGTGCGCGCCACTGGCGCGTTGATGCTGCCGGCCGCCAACGAGCCGCCCTGGCTGGGATTGATGGCCGCCTTTGACGTGATCTTCCTGAGCATCTCGATCGTCACGTTTGAATATGTTATTGAGGAATAACAGGAGCATAGATATGGCTGTAGTGAACCGGGAAACAAAGCCCACCGGTCGACATAACACCAGCGGCAGAGCGGACGGCGGGGGCCGGTTGCACGTCGTGTCCCTGGCGCTTGCCGCGCTCGCCTTCGCGGGCATGATGGTCTCGATCTGGGCTATCTTTCTCTACGCGCCCACAGACGCCATCGAGGGGGATGCGCAGCGAATCTTCTATTTTCATGTGCCGGTGGCTATCATCGGGATGCTGTCCTCCGCCGTGGTGGCCGCGGCCAGCATCATGTACCTGTGGCGGCGAGACGAACGCTGGGATTGGGCGGCGCGAGCGGCGGCGGAGGTCGGAACCATCTTTATCACGCTGGCCCTGATCAGCGGCTCGTTGTGGGGGCGCGCGACATGGGGCACGTGGTGGACCTGGGATGCGCGCCTGACCACGACACTGATTCTGTGGTTTATCGATGTCGGCTACCTGATGCTGCGTAGCTATATGGGCCGCACCCCCGCCAGCGCGCGCCTGGGAGCAGTGCTGGCGATTGTGGGCGTCATCGATGTACCCATCATCTACGAGTCCGTGAACTGGTGGCGCACGCTGCACCCGCAGCCCGAACTGGGTACGCCGGGGGCCTTACCGTCCAGTGTCGTGCTGGTCTTCATGCTCGCCATGGCCACCCTGATACTGTTGTATAGCGTGCTGGTGATCCAGGTCTACCAGTTGGGAAAAATGCAAACACTGGCGCAGCGCCTGCGCGCCAGCGTCGAGTGAGAGGATAGAGCGTCATGCAAGGAGTCACGTATCTCGTCATCGTCTACGTCATCGTGTGGGCCGGGCTATTCGCCTACCTGGCATTCATCGCCATGCGCCTGCGCAGCGTGCGCACGGAACTTGCCGCCGTCGAAGAACTCGTACGCGAACACGAAGCCAGGCCGGATAACCCGTAGGGGCAGATGAGGAGCAGGTGCCCTGCTCCAAGCCCGACATCATGCTCCCGATAGAGTAGCAACGAATGAGGCGAGCGGCGCCCCTACATCACAGGCCGCGTCCGTGCGGGCCTCGCTTGCGTGGCCAGGGGGAGGCCTCCCAGGCCCAAGGACCTGCTACACGGACGCGGCTTGTGATGTAGGGGCGCCGCTCGCCCGCGCCCGGTCCCTACGCGGATGTGCGAATTTCTCATGGGTGAGGTGGGTATATCTAGCCATATGTCGAATAATATAGCGATAGGAGCAGAAATACATGGCAGCACTAGATGAAACCAACAAGCAGAGTGGGGTCGAGAAGCCGCGTCCTGCCGGGGAGGTGACGTATCCGTGGTACGTGGCGAACCTGGCGTTTGGCGATGCGCTGGTCTTCTTTATCTTTGCCTGGCTTGGGCGTAACAGCCATGCCGAAGCGGGCGGATTGGCGGCTATCCCGCAGATCGCGCTGACGGCCCTGCCGTTCGCGCTTGCCTGGTTCCTGGTTGCGCCCTTCGTCGGCGTGTACTGGCGTGTACTGGAGACGCGGCCGCGCGCGATGGCCATACGCACGCTGCGGGGGTGGCTGCTGGCCTGGCCGCTGGCGATGGGCCTGCGCTGGCTGCTTGTGGATCGCACAAAAGCTACCACATTTACGCAATTCTTGACCTTCGCTCTCGTGGCCCTGCTGGTGAACCTGGTGCTCTTGCTCATCTGGCGCTGGCCCTACGCCTGGTACAAGGGCGCGAAGAGGCGGGAGCAGCAGCGCTGAGCAAGCCCTCAGA
>JALYVR010000809.1 GCA_030853145.1 Chloroflexota bacterium
GGGTTTGCCTGTTCGACTTGCGCGAAGGAGAGTGACCAGGTAGTGGTAACAGGTTCTGGATGGTCGGGAATAAGACCTCCACGTCGCGAGAGCAGTGCAGCACGCTGCTTTCGATAGAGAGCGAGATAGTCCGCCAGAGAGATGGAGGATTCCTCTATGTACGCGCCGGCTTGGTCTAGCGCAAGAGGCAACCCACCAAGCTCCCGCACAATCTCTCGTGCCATATCACGATCAGTAGTGGATACCTGCTCCTTTGGCGTATCAGACGCAATGATAGAAGCACGACGAAGCAAGAAAAGTGTTCCAATTTCTGGTGTCATGATTTCCACTTCGATACGTTGAGCAAGTCGCCCCATTGCCTGTGCACGCGTGGTCAGCAGAATATGACCCCGGTATCCGGGAAGAATAAACTCTCTTACCAATGTAAGGTCATCTGCGTTATCAAAGATCAGGAGCCAGGCTGCCTGATTTTGCATCCAACGTTTGATGGCTGTCAATGTTACGGTCTGGTCTCGCGCATCCCGCTCAGGTAGGTTTAAGAGGGTTGCAAGAGAGAGGAAATCCGAGAGAAGATTTTCATAGGTATCAGACTTGACCCAGGACACTGCCTGGTACTCGTCGCGGTAGCGATAGGCGTACTCAAGGACAGTCTGCGTCTTGCCAATGCCTCCGAGACCGCAAAGGGCATGAGTCTGTGTGACAGCAACAGCCGTGTTCTTATGAAGCACTTCCTGGATCTGCCTGAGTACTTCCTCACGTCCGGTGAAAAAGGGATTCCGTTGATAGGGGACATTCCACAAAGTTGAAGTACCCTCTGCGATTAATTGCTTAGGCTGGCATCGAAGACATGTAGCCAGGATATCAAGCTTCTCTTCTGGAATACGAGCACGCTCTGCTAGGATCTCCCAGAGCGTCCGTACTGGTATATCTGTGTCCTTGGCAAGACGCGCAACCTTATACCCCCGCAAATACTTACGGAGGTGGTTAGGATATTTGGGCTTGTCAGCAATAGCTGCCATAGATAAACGCCTCGATGTCCGCTGCCTGGCCCAAAAATCTGCGCAGTTTTTGCACGATTCCTGCACGGTTTTCGCTCGACAACTGCATGAAAACTGAGTACACTTTTGATAAGAAATAGGCAAGGTTCTAAGGAGAAGTATAACACAATTCTTTGGAGCATACCTCGCCTTTCCCATGCTAACAAAGTATATACTTGGAAATTGGTCTCAGATATCCTTGACTTTCCACGGATACCGATGGTACACTCATTATAAGAAATTTTGTTAAGGAGTGTATCACATGGCTAATTTGAAAGATCGTCGCTTGGAGTCCAGCCTGTCGAAAGCAGAACTAGCGAGAAGAGCTGGAGTTGATGTAGGAACCGTTACACGAGCTGAAGAAGGTCAAGCGATACAAGCAGTCAAGGCTGCTGCTATTGCAAAAATAATTAATCAAGCCCTTGACCTGCGGCTAAGCGTTGAAGACCTGGGAATTGTGATTTATTCTGAGCGGCACTAAGTTAATGTGTGGTTACTCGTAGTGTATGTTTTCTAGTAACACAATAGGCCGCCTCATCTAAACGAAGCGGCCCGGCTCTGTCCCCGGTTACTCTGTCTGCTCCTCAACTGTCAGAGTAGCCGTCACAGCAGGTGCTGCATGTTCTCATTATACCATGCTTGCGCCTGCCCTACAAGCGAACCAATTCTGATGAGGTTTGCTATAAGGAAAGGATTTAGCAATGAGTCAATGGGAAGCGCAATATCAGAGTCTCCAGCAGTATCGCCATGAGGTGGAAGCCCTGCCCCGAATAAGTGAGGAAGAGGCTCTGGCTCTAGTCCAGCAGGTGCTACGTGCGCGTTCAGAAGACCTTTTCCTCAAAGCGGATCGTGAAGCACGCAATCGGCTGATTGAGGAATCTCTTCATCTGGTTCTCGCTATCGCCCCGCACTATGCCTCTAGTCGCCTCGACCTGCTCGATATCATCCAGGAAGGCAACCTTGGCCTCCTGAATGCGGTTAATAATTGTACTGGCATTCAACAGAATTTTACCGCCTACGTCAGTAATGCCATTCGCTATGCGATTTGTGCCGCGATGGATGGTGCACTGCCCATTCGCATCCCACGTAGTACGCTCCAGAAAGCGCGAAAACAGCACACCGCAGACGAATTCTATGAGATGCAACCGCTCAGTCTGGACATGCCGCTGCGCGATCAGCCAGATCGATGCTTCGGTGATACCCTGGCGGCTCCCGCCGCGTGTGCCTCACTCTCTCCCGAAGAGGCGGAGCAGTTGCGGCATCAGGTTGAGCAGCTTCTGGACGCCCTCCCAGAGCAGGAGCGGCACGCACTTCAACTGCGCTTCGGCCTGGATGAAGACGATCAGCGCGAACACTCCTTTGAAGATATCGCTGCAAAACTCGGCGTCCATGAGCGGACCGCACGGGCGGTGATTGCACGCGGCATCCTCATGC
>JALYVR010000137.1 GCA_030853145.1 Chloroflexota bacterium
ATCTTCACCAGCACGTTCATCACCGCCGGATGAACATGAACACCATCGGCAATCAATTCTCCGCGCACCTGGGGAGCCTGCACGACCGCTTCGATGGGGCCGGGCGCGCGATGAGATATAGGCCGCATGGCGTTGAAGCAGTGGGTCATATGCGTAACTCCAAGCTGGATGGCCTCCTGCGCCTGCTCGTATGTGGCATCAGTGTGTCCCATGCTCACGGTCACGCCCGCCTCCACCAGCCGCCGGATCATCGCTGAAGCGCCAGGCAGTTCTGGCGCCAGCGTGATCAGGTGTAAGCAGCCTCGTGTCAGCGCCAACACACGCTCGGTCTCGGCCGGGTCAGGCATGCGCAGCCAGATGGGGAGATGCGCCCCTTTACGCAACACATTGATGTATGGGCCTTCCAGGTGTATTCCCAGTGGCTCGGCCCCCAGCCCCGTCTCACACTGTTCGACCGCCTCCACCGCCGCCAGCAACTGTGCCTCCGGCAAGGCCCCAGGGGTCCCGACCACTCCGATGAGAAACGAGGTGACGCCGGTGGTAGCCACCCAGCGGGCGTATGCGCCGATCTCTGCCGCGTCGGTCGTATGCAGATTAAACCCACCCCCACCGTGGGTATGCACATCGATGAAACCTGGCATAACGATGCTATCTGCCGCATCAATGACGCTATCGTGCATGGCATGTGCCTGTCCCGCCTCCCCGACCGCCTCTATATGCATGCCATCGATAGTAATGTCACCTTCTGGAATCTCCGTGGCGGCATCCACCAGGCGAGCACCGCGCAACGTAAAACGCATCAATCTTCGCTCCTTACTTGACGCATATCAATCAGTGTGAGTTCATAAAAGCCGTAAGTGGTCTATACATCATACCAATTATACCATCTATTGCCCTTGTTTTTGTAGGGGGATGTGCTGAGTCGCGTCTCTCCGCCTTGCCGGTCGCCGGACGTGGTATTATTTAGCAGATGGACTCTCCACCTGGACGCGAGCAACTAGCGCCCTGGTGATGATCGCCCACAAGGGAAAAAAGGGAAAGGTTGGCTGACGCATTGTGAATACTATCTTCAGAAATAGTCCCGTGCCCCGCTATCACCAGTTGAAGGAGATCATGCGCGCGAAGATTCGCGACGGCGAGTGGAAGCCTGGCGATCATATTCCATCTGAACGCGAGTTGGGCGAGCAGTACAAGATCAGTCGTATGACGGCGCGCCAGGCCATTACCGAACTGGTAAACGAAGGGCTGTTCTACCGCGAGCAGGGGAAAGGCACCTTTGTCAGCCGGCATAAGATCACCCAGCAGTTGATCCGCCTCACAGGTTTCACCGAGGATATTCGCGCTCGTGGGCAGCGGCCCGGCACAAAGGTGCTGTCCGCTCAAATGCAGCCCGCCGACGAAGAGACGGCGGAACGCCTGCGTATCCAGCCCGGCGAGACGATCTTTCGCCTGCAACGCCTGCGCCTGGCGGACAACGAGCCGCTGGCCATTGAACTCTCCCAGATCAATTTCCCTGGCTGTGAGAAGCTCGTAGAGGAAGACCTGGAAAATAACTCGCTCTATCACCTGCTTGAGACGCAATATGGTTTGCAGCTCACGGAGGCCGAGCAGGAGCTGGAGGCCGGTCTGGTGGGAGAGAACGAAGCTCCGATCCTGAAGGTTCCGCCCGGCAGTCCAGCCCTCTTCACGCGGCGCGTTACCTATACCGAGCGCGATCAGCCGATTGAGTATGCCAGCTCGGTCTACTGTGGCCATAAGTATACCTTCTATACCTACATGAAGCGCGAGCAACTTATACCGTAGCGCAATAAGTTATTGAAGGAAAGGGCATCTATGTCAAGAAAAAGACTGTTGCTAACAGGTGCGGCTGGCGGGATCGGTTCGGCATTTTTTCGCGCTACTGCCGAACATTATACCTTTCGTCTGGCCGACCGGGACACGCCTTCCCTGATCTCGGCAGAAAGTCAAGGCCATGAAGTATGCATGCTCGATGTGGCCGATCTTGATGCTTGTCAGCAAGCGTGCCGTGATATTGATGTGGTTATTCATCTTGCCGCAACGACCAATCCTGAGGCCGATTTCTATCAAATGCTTTTGCAGAACAATATCCAGGGAGCCTACAACATCTTTCGAGCTGCAAAGGACCAGGGGTGCCAACGCGTCATCTTTGCCAGCAGCGCGCAAGTCGTCGCTGGTTATCCGGACGACGTACAAGCTCATCCAGAAGCACCTCTGCGGCCCATGAACATGTACGGCGTCTGCAAGTGTTTTGGGGAAGCCGTGGCCTCCTACTTTGCATATGCAGAAGGACTCTCCAGTATAGCTGTTCGCATTGGCTCCTATGACGTTAATGGAGATGCCTCCAATTGGCTGCGACAGGAACCTAATGTACGTCATCTGAGCGGCTATATGAGTGAGCGGGATATGAATCAACTCCTGATGCGCTGCATTGAGACGCCAGATGTGCAGTTTGCCATTGTTCATGGAATCTCTAACAACCGCTTCAAACGGCTCGATACCACTTCCACACGAGATCTACTGGGATATGCTCCGCAGGACGATGCTTTTGAGATCTTCCAGGCCGATTTGCAAACGTGGCTACAAGGCTGAACTGCATGCGCTCGCGTACTGACCCCTCTTGCGTGCCAGTGGTGCAGGTCCAGGCTTCCCCAGAAGAGATTGGTGCTTCTGCATGGCTCGATTTTTACCGGCAAATTCTCACGCAACTGCGTGGCCACGTCGCGGTAAATGACCGCGTGAGACACCTCAATCTGGCAACGCATCCTGGGAAAAGGAGTACAGACCCGGCGGAATGGCTTGATATGCGAGACGCAGTGATCTATGCCTTGTTACGCATGAAGTGGTGTTTGTCGATGAAGCACAGCATCTGATGTTTGTCGATACCCCTCACAAGCCCACGTCGCAACTGGATTGTATACACGCTCTGAGACGAGAACAGGCAATCTCTCAACCTTGAAAGAAGGAAGATCTATGTCATCCATTGAGTTTGGCTTATTACTCCCCGCTCAACCTCGCAGCGGTATGACACGTGAAATCTATCTCAAACGGATTCGCGAGAGCCTGGATATGGTAACCGGGCATTTTCACTCGATCTGGTATGTCGATCATCTGCAATTCCAGGATGCTCCGGTCCTGGAGGGCTGGACGGCCCTGACCTACATGGCAGCGTGTTATCCCTCTTTTCACTTTGGGAATGTGGTGCTTGCTCAGTCGTTTCGCAACCCAGCCTTGCTGGCGAAAATGGCGGCAACGGCTCAGTATCTGAGTGAAGGACGCTTCATCTTTGGTATCGGTACTGGTTGGCATCAGGAAGAGTACGATGCCTATGGCTTTCCTTATCCAACACCTGGCGTAAGAGTAGAGCAGTTGGAAGAGACGCTGACTATTCTCAAAGCGCTCTGGACCCAACCCCGAGCCACTGTGGAGGGGAAACATTATCGCGTGATCAATGCTGTGTGTGAGCCAAAGCCCGATCCATTGCCGCGTCTTGTGGTTGGTGGAGAGAAACCACGTATGCTCCGACTGATTGCGCGGCACGCCGACGAATGGAATATTTCACAGGAAGATATTGCACACTATCGTGACCTGGTAAAAGAATGCGAAAAGGCCTGTGCTGCTGTTGGCCGCGATCCAGCGACATTACGCAGAAGCTGGTTTGGCGGCTGCCTGTGTGTGCCCGAAGGAACCGATATGAGCAGCGTGGATATTTCTCTCTATTCCCCCAATGCTTTGATTGGGACACCCAAACAGATGAGAGAGAAGCTCAAGCCATTTATTGATCTGGGTGTCGTCTCTTTCCAGTTAAAAAATGAGGGATTTCCGGATACAACGTCATTGCGTTTACTAGTTGAAGAAGTGTTGCCACGAATGAATGCGTAAGCTGGAAAGGCGGGTTCCTGGGCGAGCCTCGCGCTGGAGCAGTTGCGTTGACTCTCGCCGGAGCCCGCGTTTTGGTGAGCTTCGAGCCTGGGAGAAGAGAAAAGCTTTATGCTTCTCTTCTCTCTCTTTTTGAGCACAATCTTCTCCTCAGATGTGGCTGTAAATCCTGACAGTATTCGGCTCTTCCGCTCCGTGCAAATACGAAAAGATTTGTCAATCAACACTTGCTTACGAGGTTTCTTCTAATTTCCTGAAGGAAATTCTCGCTGTTCTTCTCAATATGCCTTGCAGCCATGTCATTAAAGTCTTCTGTATGGCTGAGAACGAATGCGAACAGTATTTCCCTCATCTTGCCTGCATCGTACACATCCATTGAATAGGCTTTGTGCATTATGTATTCTTTCTCAATCGCCGTCTATTTCGGAGCGGAATGGCTCTACGCCTGTTCCACTAAGCTGCTTTTAAAAATAAAAGACGTTGGGGAAACACACATGCACTTGTATGTGTGTTTCCCCAATCGCCGTCTCTATTGGCCTAAATCCGCTTTAAAGGCCGTGCCAGCTATGCTGCGTTTAGCACTCGCTATACCCGCAGCTGTAGCACTTCTTACAGCCCTCCTCGTAGACCATGGTATTGCAGCCGCACTCTGGACACAGATTGCCCGTCACGCTCAAACGGCTCAGGCTCAGTGGAGCCGCGCCATCTGCCTGTGTGCCGCCGTCCTTGCCGTTCGTGCTACCATGACCATCCTCGTGCGTTTCAGCGGGTGGGGGTGACTGCTTCTCGGCCTGCTGGGTATCCACCAGGCCCGCCAGGTGCAGTTCCAGCGAGCGGGCAACCGCGTCGGGCAGCGAACGTACTTGCTGGTTGCCGAAGCCGACCGAACGACTGCCGCCAATGCCGCGCAGTTGCTCGGCGATGACTTTGGCGCGATCAGCCTGCGAGAGAGGGCTGAGGATGCGCAGGTTGAGCGAGATCAGACGGCCCAGGGCCTCGGCCAGGGCCGCGATATCGCTGCCCGCTTTACCGACGTTGACGAAGACCTCGAATGGCCCATTGTCGTCGCTGTTGATGGTGATATTCACCTTACCCTCTGGCGCGCTGACGTGCCGGGTGTAGCCTTGCAGCACGGCCGGTATCGGCTTAATGCCATCCTGGATCGACATGACAGGCTCTACCATCGGGGCCTGCTGCTGTTCAGCCTTCTTCTCATCCTCGACACGCGTCAGGACGGCATCGCGCGAGCCATCGCGGTAGTACGTGATGCCCTTGCAGCCCATCTCGTAGGCCAGGCGATACAGCGTCTGCACGGCTTCGACGGTATGGCCGTTTGGCGCGTTCACTGTCTTGCTGATACTGGCGTCCGTGTAGCGCTGGATCGTGGCCTGCACGCGCACATGCTCTTCGGGCGTCAGATCGTTGCTGGCGACGAAGTAGTGCGGTGTCGTCTCAGTGGGATGGGCCTCGCGCCACTCCTGTAGCAACGGATGATACAGGATATGCTCACCGGTGCGGTCGCGGCGCACCATGGCGAAGTCGTACACTGGCTCGATGCCCGAACTGACGCCCGCGAAGAGGCTGGTGGTGCCGGTCGGTGCCTGGGTCAGCAGCACGGCGTTGCGAATGCCCTGCTTTTTGATCTTCTCCTGCACATATTTGGGCAGCCGCTTGATGAACTGGCCCTTCAGGTATTTGTCGCGCTCAAACTTGGGGAACGGGCCTTTCTCGGCGGCGATATCCGCTGAAGCTTCGTAGGCACCGTCGCGAATAGTAGCGTAGATGCGCTCGATCACCGGGACAGATTCCTGACTGCCGTAGGGGATCTTCATCTTGATGAGGGCATCCGCCAGCCCCATGGTGCCCAGACCGGTGCGGCGCGTGCCAAGCTGGGCCTCTTCGTTCTCCTTGATGAAGTACCCGTTGGCATCGACCACGTTGTCCAGGAAGCGCATCGCGGTCTTGCTCTGCTCCGCCAGTCGCTCCCAATCCATCTCGCCGTCCTGCACGAAGGCGGCCAGGTTGAGCGCACCCAGGTTACACACGCCGTAAGGAGGCAGGGGCTGTTCTCCACATGGATTCACGCAGCGGATATCCTCATAGTACCAGGTATTCGACTCTTTATTGCAGCGGTCCATAAAGACCATCCCCGGCTCGGCCGACTCCCAGGCCGACGTGCAGATCAGGTCCCACAGCTCGCGCGCGCGGATCGTCTTCTTGACCTCGCCCTGCCAGACCAGATCCCACTTGTCGTCGTTCTTGACCGCCTCCATGAAGGCGTCGGAGATGCACACCGAGAGGTTGGCATGCTCGATCTTGCCAGCCTTGCGTTTGACGGTGATGAACTCTTCCACGTCGGGGTGGTTGTCGTCGAGCATGAGCATTAACGCCCCTCGCCTGCTTCCACCTTGCTGAATCACATCCCCTGTAGCCACCGAGTACAGTTGCGCCCACGAACACGGACCCGATGCTGTGCCGTTGACCGTCTTGATATACGAGCCGCGTGGCCGCAGCGTTGAGAGGTTGATGCCGACGCCACCGCCGCGCGCCATGATCTCGGTCATGGTCTTGAGGTTATCGAGAATGCCCTGCCGACTGTCTTCAGGACTTGGTATGACATAGCAGTTTGAGACCACGATACCGGCTGAAATGAACGAGTGATCTTCCTCCACCTCGATATCCAGCACCATGCCAGCATAATCTTCAACAGCAATTTCACTAACTCGCACCCATTTGAGGTCATCGTATTCAAAATAGTATTTCAAATCAATACTATGCTCAGGTGCTTGAACGCCGAAGAATTTCTCAAAGAGGGGAGCGCACTCATTAGCCGTAGCTTGAATACGGTAGGCAGGTACGCGTCCTAAGCGATGTGTATTCTCACGAATCGAGAATAGATATCCCATTCGCAGTAGAAGCTGGTGAATCTGGACAGTAAGCGCTCGATTCGATAAAACTATGCCGAGTTTGTTATCAGATACATACCCATCGGCGCTGAACAATCCACGCAACAATTCTAGCGTGAGGTCGGCGGGCAAATGCATCAGTTGTTCAGGAATCCGTTTACCATGGCTGTAACAGCCGAGAAATGCCTTAAAGAACTCCCCAAGGGCCATGGAGCTTGCCCACAGGTCATACCAGCGTTCTGTGCTACTCAACGTAATGGAGCCGTCAATACCAAATTTTGCTTCGATAATGCGCAGAATCTCTTGAGCTTCTTCTTTCTCATCCAGGGAAAAAACAATTTTGATCCCAGAAGGAATATCAGTGCCTGCACGATGAGTCACGCATCCATCACCAAGCCAGCGACCAAACAGATAGCACAAATCTCCATCAAGAACCAGGCGATCTTGAATCTTGTGATGTGTTCCCCAGGACGATACATAACCGTGCTCGCCGCGTGTTGTCGCTTTAAAGAGCTTGCCATTCTGTGTTTCGTATCCCGATATGTAATCCTGAAGGAAGATGGTGTCTGGAGGGCATTCCTCGCCGTTATGTGCGATAGCAACGTAATCACCAGGCTTAATCTCTTTGGCTGGAATCCACTCTGGCTCATGTTCTAAATGTAGACCATCGCGCGATCTATGTTTGTTTACCGACTCCGAACGGATAATGTATACTTTGTGGTCGCCCGTCAAGCGCAAATCATCGTAGCCCATTTTCTTAGGACGGATGATGTAGAGCGTTTCCTCGGTCTCGCGCTCAAACTTATGCACGACTGGGCGGAGGCGATTGAGATGAGTCACTACAAGATCGCCAATCTTGATTTCGGAGATTGGTCGGTAACCATCAGCGGTCAGCACTTCCTGGTCAGGGGGCATACAATTGAAGTATGTTACCTCGTGACCCGATCCCGCACCCGCCAGGATGCGGCCTCCGGGCACGAACTGGAAATCGGTGAGGGCCTCATAGAAGCGCTTCTCCCAGTGCGCTTGCTGCTCTGGCGTCTTCTCTACGGCGGCGATGCCTCGCGCCACACGCGCCCAGAGGTGTTCTGGCGAGAACTCCAGCGGCTGGCCGTTGGCATCCTTGAGGGAGTAGCGGTCCATGAAGACCTTCTGGCGTATCCCTTCCAACTTCGTCTGCTTCTGAGAACCGGGGGTATCTTGAGCCTGTTGCTCTAACATGCTATCTTGCTCCTTCTACAATCAGCTATACAGTAGGAGTACCGGAAATATAGTGTACTGGTCGGGTGCGATAGGGTATATTTATCTGGCCTCCGCAACATAGTATACTCAGAAACTTCGCCATTTGCAAGGGGTTGGACACAAGATATTGATTTTTTAAATGCTACAACACAATATATTGATCTGCGAAGCATGTGGTATGATGTGACTGTAACGGCAGCAAACAAACGCTGTTGTGACATGGGTTATTCTTAATACTGCAAGCGACGGGGCGTGCAGTATTGTTTTGGAGGAAGTTATGCGCGCCGAAATCCTTTCATGTGGTACCGAGTTGCTGTTGGGGCATATCACCGATACCAACGCTACCTATCTTGCCCAGAGCCTGGCCGCGCTCGGCATTGATCTCTATTTTGTCTCGCAGGTAGGCGATAACCAGGATCGCATCGTCGAGACCCTGCGCCGCGCCTGGGAGCGCTCCGACCTCGTGATTATGACCGGTGGGCTGGGGCCGACCGAAGATGACCTGGCGCGCGAGTCAATCAGCGCCTTGTTGGGCGAGAGCATGCAGGTAGATCCCAGGTTGGAGGCCGAATTGCGGGGCATGTTCGCCTCGCGCGGCGGCCGCATGCCCGAAAGTAACATCAAGCAGGCCACACTGATCCCCTCGGCCCAGACGCTGCCCAATCCGATAGGCAGCGCCCCTGGCTGGTGGGTCGAGAAGGATGGCCATATGATTGTCGCCATGCCCGGCGTGCCCAGGGAGATGTATCACATGTGGGAAGAGCAGGCGGTGCCGCGCCTGGGCGCCCATACCGGCGGCCTGATCTTCACGCGTATCCTGCGCGTCTCCGGCCTTGGCGAGTCCGCCGTCGAGGAGCGTCTCGGCGACCTGATTCACGGCACCAACCCTACCGTTGCAACCTATGCGAAAGCCGATGCCATCGATGTGCGCGTGACTGCCAAGGCGGCGACGCGGGAAGAGGCCGAGCAGCTAGTGATGGATATGGAGGTGCGCATACGCCAGATTCTCAAGCATCATGTCTTCGGCATCGACAAACAGACGCTGCAAGAGGTGGTCGGTGCCCTGCTGATGGCGCGCCAGCAATCGCTGGCGGTGATGGAATCGCTGACCGGCGGGCTGCTCTCCAGTACGATTACTGATGTGCGTAACAGCTCCAATAACTTCATCGGCGGGATCGCAGCGTATAGTGCCGATCTCAAGGCGCAGATGGGTGTGCCGCGCGAGACTATGGAGCGCTATGGGGTCATCAGCGAGGAAACAGCGCGCGCCATGGCCCACGCGGTGCGCGAACGCCTGGGCGCGGACTTCGGCCTGGGCATCACGGGTGTCGCTGGACCTGATACGCAGGAAGGCAAACCTGTGGGTACCGTATATATCGCCATCGAGGGACCGGAGGGTGTCGTCACGAGCATGGGACCGGGGTGGCGCGGTGGCCGGCAGGATCAGAAACGTATCGCGGTTCTGTCAGCGCTCAATCTCTTGAGGCTGCATCTCGAAGGCGTAAAAAAGGGGGCATAGGGCATAGCAGTCCCAGGCACATAGGGG
>JALYVR010000138.1 GCA_030853145.1 Chloroflexota bacterium
CCTCGCGGGCGCCATACCTCGCGGGCGCCATATGCCGAGTTGGAACATGGCGCCCGCGAGGGGCGCCACTACACATCGACCAGCATAGGAAGATGGGCAATCCCTTATCGTTGCATCGCCTCTATCGTCTTGCGCACAATCTCGACGAAGTCGGGTTTGAGGCTGGCGCCGCCGACGAGTGCGCCGTCGATATCGGGATGGGCCATGAATTCGCCGATATTGGCGGAGGTGACGCTGCCACCGTAGAGGATACGCAGGGCCGAGGCGGCTTCGCTGTCGTAGTGGGCGGCGTAGAGTTCGCGGATCAGGTGGATGACCTTGCCGGCGCCCTCGACGGTGGCGGCTTTGCCGGTACCGATGGCCCAGATGGGTTCATAGGCCACCACGACATCGCCCGCGCGCTCCGGTGGGAAGTGCGCGAGGCTGTGCTGCACCTGCTGGCGAATCACCTGCTCGGTCTGTCCGGCCTCGTATTCCTCCAGGCGCTCGCCGATGCATACAATCGGGCGCAGGTTATGTTCCAGGGCCGCGCGCGCCTTCTTGTTTACCAGCTCATCGGTCTCACCGAAATAGGTGCGACGCTCGGAGTGACCCAGGATCACAGTGGTGCATAGTTCGCGCACCATCGTGGGAGAGATCTCACCTGTGAAGGCGCCCTGCTCCTGGAAGTACATATTCTGCGCCCCCAGTTCAACGCGCTCGCACAGTTCCGCGTCCAGCACCTCCCTGACCGCCGCCAGGGAGATAGCCGGAGGGCAGAGGATGCACATAACGCGTTCATACTGCTTCACAAGTTGACCAAGCGCGGGCATGATCTCCAGAGCGAAGCTTGATGCCTGGCTGGGGCCGTAGTACATTTTCCAGTTGCCCGCGATAATAGCGGTGCGAGTAGCTGTTGTCATCTTACTTATCCTGCAACGCGGCAACGCCTGGCAGGACACGGCCCTCAAGGAACTCAAGAGAGGCGCCGCCGCCCGTCGAGACATGCGTCATCTTATGCGCCGCGCCCGCGTGATCGACCGCCGCCGCCGAGTCGCCGCCGCCGATGATCGTTGTGGCGCCAGCCACCGTCTGCTCCTCCAGGATCGCGATAATGGCGTTCGTGCCCTGCGCGAAGGCTGGCATCTCCGCGACACCGAGGGTGCCGTTCCAGATGATAGTCTGCGTGCCCTGCAACGCCTCGCGGAACGCTGCGATGGTCGCAGGTCCGATATCCATGATGCGCCAGCCAGGCTCAACCTGGTCGGAGCTGACAACCTTGTGGGTAGCATCGGCGGCGAAGCGGTCCGCGACGACCACATCTACCGGCAGCAGCAGTTCCAGACCGAGCTGGTGGGCCTTCATCATCAGGTCGGCGGCAAAGCCCGTCTTGCTCTCTTCGATCAGCGAGTCGCCAACCTCGTTGCCCTGGGCTTTGAGGAAGGTATTGGCCATGCCGCCGCCGATCAATAGGAGGTCCACCATAGTGATCAGGCGTTCGAGCACCGCTATCTTATCGGAGATCTTGGCCCCGCCGCTGATAGCCGCGAAAGGTCGTCGGGGCTCCTCCAGGGTAGAACCCAGGAAGTTAATCTCCTTCTCCATCAGGAAGCCGGCCACACCAGGCAGGTCATGGGTGACCCCCTCGGTCGAGGCGTGCGCGCGGTGCGCGGTGCCGAAGGCGTCGTTGACGTAGATTTCACCGAGCGAGGCAAGCTGGCGCGCGAAGGCGGGATCGTTCTTTTCTTCCTGGGCATGGAAGCGTAGATTCTCCAGCAGCAGCACCTGTCCCGGCTGGAGGGCGTGTGCCATTGCCTCGACCTCCGGCCCCGTGGAGTCCGGAGCCATACGCACGGGCTGGCCCAGCAAGTTGCTCAGGCGCTCGGCGACCGGGGCCAGGCGCAGTTTCTCAACGGACTGACCATCGGGCCGCCCCAGGTGGGACATCAGGATCACCGCCGCGCCGTGCTCCAGCAGGTATTCGATGGTAGGAAGCACGGCGCGGATGCGCGTATCGTCGGTAATGTGCCGCTGCGCGTCCAGCGGCACATTGAAGTCGACACGCACGAGCACACGCTTGCCGGCGACATCGATGTCACGAAGCGTCTTCTTGTTCATGACCTAAAAACCTTTTTGCGCGATGAAGTTCGTGAGATCGGAGACGCGGCAGGAATAGCCCCACTCGTTATCGTACCAGGCGAGGATCTTCACCATCGTGCCGCCACTGACCATCGTCGAGAGGCCATCCACGATTGACGAATGCGAGTCGCCCCGGAAATCGGTGGAGACCAGCGGCTCCTCCGTGTAGTCAAGAATGCCATTGAGGCTGCCAGCGGCGGCCTGCTTAAAGGCATCGTTAATCGCCTCGCGGGTAGCTTCTTTGCGAATGGTGGCCACGAAATCCACGATCGAGCCGGTCACCGTGGGCACGCGCAGGGACATACCATCGAAGCGTCCCTTCAGTTCGGGGATCACCAGGGCCAGGGCGCGAGCGGCTCCTGTGGAGGTGGGGATAATGTTGGAGCCGGCGGTGCGGGCGCGACGCAGGTCTTTGTGGACCACATCCAGGATGCGCTGATCGTTGGTATAGGAGTGGATCGTGTTCATCAGGCCGCGCTCAATGCCGAAGGTATCGTTAAGCACCTTGGCGGTCGGCGCCAGGCAGTTCGTGGTGCAGGAGGCATTCGAGATAATGTTATGCCTGGCCGGGTCGTACTTATTCTCGTTGACGCCGAGCACGATCGTGATATCCTCGCCTTTCGCGGGCGCCGAGATAATCACCTTTTTCGCGCCCCCGCGCAGGTGGGCCGTGGCCTTATCAGCGTCCGTAAAGACGCCAGTTGACTCGATAACGATATCGATGCCGAGGTCGCCCCAGGGGATCTGGGCCGGGTCGCGCTGCGAGATCACCTTGATGGTATGCCCGTTGACGATCAGCGAATCCGGCGTTGTCTCGACCTCGCCGGGGAAACGCCCGTAGGTGGAGTCATATTTCAACAGGTGGGCGTTGGTCTTGGTATCGGTGAGGTCGTTAATAGCCACAACCTCAAGGTCGCGCGGGTGACGCTCAAGCAGCGCCTTGAAAGATTGGCGTCCAACACGTCCGAAGCCGTTAATGCCTACGCGGGTAGCCATGGTAGTTCTCCTTTTATGCTTGCTCGTTTTTCACAGTAGAGGTCGAGAGCCATCAGTGCCAGTATGGCAGAGGTCAGAAATAAGATGGAACCTCAGAATGTTTCACGTGAAACATGCAAAGATACATGCGCCTCTAATAGCATCCCGCCTTCTATAGGGTATCACCTGCATATGTACAGGGTCAAGCCAGAATGGCCCCTGGCCTCACACGGGCATCACAAAATCTAGTTCTCTACTGCCCACCGAGCGCTATGTGTAGTGGCGACCCTCGCGGTCGCCATGATGAGCATCGCCATGATCGGTCGCCATGATGAGCATCGCCATGATGAGCATCGCCATGATGAGCATCGCCATGATGAGCATCGCCATGATCGGTCGCCATGATGAGATCTCATAACGATGCTCATCGTGGCGACCCTCGCGGTCGCCACTACACATTGAATCATTGCATAATGGGATATGTCTGGGCGCCCTACCCCCAGGCAACATCCGGCACGGGGATCACCCCGATTGAGAAGCGCACATAGTTGTTGGTGTAGCCGAAGCCGGAGCCGGGGACACCGGCGATGCCGGTCTTCTCGAAGATCGAGAAGGCGTCCTCGCCCGCGCGCAGCTTGCTCCAGTTGTAGACCGTGGCATCGTCGTCGAGGTAGATGTCTTCGAACAGGTTCAGCTCCGCGTTGATCTGCCGCAGTTGGGCGCTGAAGCGCTGGCGACGCAGGTGATAAAAGGCGCGCATCTTCTCCAGCAGGTAGGGGTTTTTCTGGATCAGGCGCATGTAGGCCATGAAGCGCAACTGCCACTCGGATGGCAGCGAGGCCATGCTGTTCGACCAGCCGGGTGCGAGGGAGGGCGCTAGATCGGGATCACCGATGGTGACCCAACCCAGGCGCTCACCTGTCAGCGAGAGGGTTTTTGAGAAGCTGCTGACGAAGATGGTATTGCGCAACACATCGGGGGTGGCGAAGGTTGCCATGCGTGCATGGTCCTCCTCAGGTTTGCCGGTCCCCACGTAGGCCAAGTCGGCGAGCATAAAGACCTCACGCCCGCGCGCTCTATGCTGGCGTAGCACTTCATGGAGCGCGTTGAACTCGGCGGGCGTAAAGGCGAAGGTGGTGGGATTGTTGGTGACAGTGAGGTAGACAATGCGAATATCGGGGTCCTGGTGCAGGGCCTCGTCCAGTTGCGCGGCGGTGAGCTTGAAGTGATCCTCGGGCCGGGTTTTGACATAATGCAGCCGGTAGCCATAGGAGCGCGCCTGCAATTCGGGGACGCCGAAGCCCGGTGATGGGAAGAGCACGGCAACCCCTGACACACTACTTTCGTAGTACAACTGGCGCAGGCCGCGCAGCGTCTTATCGATACCATCCATGGCCCCCAGGCTCAGGTAGACCTGCTCAGGGGCAACGGGAATGCCCCAGTTGTTTTGCCAGTTCTCAGCCAACCAGCCACGTAGAACGTGGTTGCCAACGCCCAGGATATCATAGATACGTAGGTCAATGTGCTGGGACAGCAGGAGGCGTTCGTTTTCCAGCATCTGCTCACGCAGCCACAGGTAGGTCTGGCCTGAGGCGATGTACCCGTGCAACTGTTCGCCTGGCAGGGCCACCCCCAGTTCGTCAGCCAGCATACGATAATCGCCAGGCCCGCCTGGCTGACCCTCACATTCAGTCACGCGGCGCAGGTCCACATCGCCGATAGTGCGGTTCACAATCTCTGCCTGTATCACATCTTCGGATATAGCAAGTTCGCGACAGCAATTCTCCAGGTCTGCTACCATGCGCGCCATCACGCGGATAGGTCCCGCTCCCTGTTGAAGGACGGGGCGATAGCGGATCAGCAGTTGCTGGCGTAAGCGTTTGAGGCTGGCGTGTTGTTCCTGGAGCGAGAGCGGTGAGGTGGTCGAAACATGAGGCGAGTTCCCAGGTACGTTATGGGTAATCACCAGCGTTACTCCTTCGTTCGCGCCGCATGGCGCATCTTCTCTTGACTAGTTCTATCTAGCAGTGTAGCATATCACACAGGGTAAAACAAGTTAGCGAGGCGGGATGCCTCTCATATGTTTCACGTGAAACATTAGCGGATAGGATACCGCGATTGGATGGGCCTGGCAGGAGGCCACACGGGCACCCCAAGGGATGCCTGACGCGGATGCGGCAAGCCGAATCCCTACGCGGACGGGGGGGCGGCTCACCGGTGCATTGAAGCTTGACAGTGTACTACCCGCCCGCGTCAACCTGGAGGATAGGATGTTCCATAATAAAAATGTCGTTGTCACGGGGGCGGGTCGCGGGATCGGGCGTGAGTTGGCCCTGGCTTTCGCGGCGCAGGGCGCGACTGTCCTGGTACATTACGGCCACGCTCGCGAGCAGGCGGAGGAGGTCGCGCACCAGATTGAGGCTATGGGAGGACAGGCAACTACGATGCAGGCCGATTTGAGCGTAACAAGCGAGGTCGGCGGTTTCGTGACGCGTGCCTGTGAGACCCTGGGGCCAATCGATGTGTGGATCAATAACGCGGGCGCCAGCGCCAATAGCGAGGAGACCCAGGGATTGAGCGAGGAGCAGATCTTCGCGCGCGTGCTGGCGGTGGATGTGATGGGCGCCTGGCTGTGCTGCCGGGCAGTGGCCGGCAGGATGCGCGAGGGTGGCTGCATTCTCAACACGGGCTGGAACCATGTCTTCGATGGCGCGCCGGGCTTCGCCAACCAGGCCTATGCCACCAGCAAAGGCGCGGTCATTGCCATGACGCACTGCTTCGCGCGCGAGCTGGCCCCGCGTGTGCGCGTCAATTGTATCGCACCAGGTTGGGTCGAGAACGAGTGGGCGCAGGCGCGCCCACCAGCTTTCCACGAACGCGTTGCACAGAGCATCCCTCTGGGCCGCTGGGGTACAACCAGCGATATCGCGTCCGCCGCGCTCTTCCTGGCCTCCCCCGCCGCGTCCTTCATTACCGGCCAGGTGCTGGTGGTGGATGGCGGCGAGGTGATGCGTTGATGGGAAGTGGCAATGTTTCACGTGAAACATTATCAGCTCAACATATATAACATATGTTTCACGTGAAACATTGTGATCTGTTTAGATGACATAGCAGTCAGACCGACTTTGATGATTTCCTGAATACGGCATTCCAGAAAGAAGTACTATGGCGAGGGTCAAATCCCCCTCAGAGAATTAGAGAAACCCCAAGGGGGAAAGGATGCCACGGTGGATATCGTCTGATGCTATCAGAGAAGCCTGTTTCGACACCTGGCCGGATGAATTCGATAGGGAAGAGGAGGTCGCTGCTTTCGCAGAACGGTGGGGGAGCTTTGAACCGGATGCACTCTTACAGATGCTTCAGAAGGGCGATCGAATAGAGAGGCTCTTTGCCATTTTTGCGTCAGGCTATGCGTTGCTTCCAACAGGGGCGGAGCAGTTGATCCCCTTTCTCACCTCTTCTTTCCGCAAAGAACGCTGGGCCAGCGCTATTGCTCTGGGAAGGGCGAAACACGAGAGTGTTTTCACCATGCTCCAGGATCTGCTACTAGAGGATATGGAATACCACCCTCCCCACGATAACGATGCATTGTGTGAGATAATATATGCTGCCGCCAAGGAGGCTGAGGGGCGCTTTGGCAACAGAGATTGGGAGAAAGTGGTGGATACAGCGATGGTAGAGGCCTGGAATGAGAGTCAAGCCTATCTGAATGACTACCACTGGTTTATCATTCATCGCTTCACGATCATGCGCTTGCTGGGAGCATGGGGCAATCCACGAGCTATTTCAGCGCTGTGCCAGACATTCGCTATCTGTTGGGATATTGAACAACACCCCGATGCCAGAGGGAAACTTCCAGGTAGATTTACTCAAACCTGGCAGCATTTGCAGGATGAGTTGGCCTACGCACTTGGGCAACTCCAGACCTGGCATGCACTGGACGATCTGGCCTTGCCTCCTGTGCGCCTCCGGCTTGCTCGCATGTATCTGCTATTTGGATCTCTCCAGGCAAATACCACTTGTGTTTTCTCTCAGGCGACGTTAGGTTTGATCTTCGACCCCGATACGAGCGGCTTTTTTGGGACCCTTCGTCATATGTGGGGTTTTGCGCCTCCTCTGATTGATCCAGCAATTGCTGCAAACATACTGGGCAAGCAGTATGGTTTATCTGAGGAAGAACAAGCCTTCTCTATCCAGCATTTCGAGAAGGATTACTGGGAACGGCACGAGCCACATTCAGGTTCCGATGATGTCACTTTTGAAGGGGACGATTTTCTTGAATAAAGGAGCGAAAACCGCCGGTGGACCATGCTCCGCAACACAGGGTCGCAGTATTGCCCCGTTGCTCATCACATAAATTGTATCAGTTCAACCCATATAACATATGTTTCACGTGAAACGTTACTCAATCCAGTCGCCAGCGACATGTAAAAAATGGCAAGTACGCGTGCCCATCAGTGACAACTATGTTTCACGTGAAACATTGAGGCATATTTAGAAGACAGAGCAATATATCAAAGAATGTTTCACGTGAAACATAGTTATCATCAGCGGATCGCGTTGAACGCGCCGTTCTGCACAGCCTGCGCCAGCTTTTCGATATCGGGTGACAGCGTGCGGTCGTCTTCGAGTTCCGCTACATAGGTGCGCAGCAGTTTGTAGGCCTGCTGCACGCCGATGCCGGGCTGTAGCGGCTTGCGGAACTCCAGCATCTGCGCAGCGCACATCAATTCGATGGCCACGATCTGCCGCGCCTGCTCCAGGATGCGCAGGACTTTATGCGCGCTGGTGACGCCCATGCTGACAAAATCTTCCATGCCGGCCGAGGTCGGAATGGAGTCGATGCTGGCAGGATGGGCCAGGATTTTGATTTCGTTGACCAGCGCCGCCGCCACGTATTGCACAATCATAAAGCCGGAGTTCAAGCCCGGATTCGGCGTCAGAAAGAGCGGGGCCCTCTTTTCGCTATCGTCCCAGTCGTGCGGACCCATCAGGCTATAGATGCGCCGCTCGGAGAAGCTGGCTACCTGTGTGAGCGCGATGGCCAGCATATCCAGCGCCAGGGCCAGCGGCTGCCCGTGAAAATTGCCCCCACTCAGCACCTCGCCATCCTGGGGAAAGACCAGCGGGTTATCAGTGACGGCCCCCAGTTCGCGCTCGAAGATGGCGCTACAGTAGTCCAGGGCATCGCGCACGGCTCCGAATACCTGGGGCGCGCAACGCAGTGTGTAGGGATCCTGGACGCGGGGACAATCCACGTGGCTCCGATTGATCTCGCTCTCGCTCACCAGCGCGCGCAGGTGGGCGGCGCTCTGCTGTTGACCCACCTGGCCCCGCAGTTCGTGTATGCGCGCATCCAGCGGCACATGGCTCCCCATCAAACCTTCAAGGCTGCTAGCGCAGGCGATCTCGGCAGCGTGCAGAATCGTGCGCGCGTCGGCGAGAGCCAGCACAGCAATAGCCTCCATCAGGTGTGTGCCATTGATGAGGGCCAGACCCTCCTTGGCCTCCAGATGCAGGGACGCCAGCCCGGCCTCTTGCAATGCTACCCCGCCGGACACCCGCTGACCTTTATAGAAAGTCTCGCCCTCGCCGATCAGCACAAGACCAAGATGGGCGAGCGGCGCCAGGTCTCCGCTCGCGCCGACCGAACCCCGCGATGGGACCACGGGATAGATATCTGTATTCAGCATATCCACTAGAAGCTGTACCACTGCCGGACGCACCCCCGAATGGCCACGTGCCAGGCTCGCTGCCAGTAGCAGCATCATAGCCCGCGTGACCTCCTCACTCAACGGCTCGCCCACCCCTGCCGCGTGACTACGCAACAGGTTATGCTGGAGGTGGACCAGTTGATCGGGTGGGATGCGCACCCGGCTTAGATGTCCAAAACCTGTGGTGACACCATAGACCTTTCTATTTTCGTCCGCGATCGTGGTAATCACGGCTCTGGCAGCCTGAATATGCTGCATAGATGCGCTACCCAGCTCCGTCAGCGCGTGATGACGGGCCACGGCGAGCACCTCGTTAAAAGATAGCGCCTGCCCGTTCAGAGTCACATGCTCATGGGCAGGCGGACGGTGTTGTCTGCTCTCTATTTCCATCGTGGAAATCCTTTCTGGCTACATTGCCTCTTGCCTGCATTGTAACAAATCGGAAGAGACACGTAAACAGGGAGGCAACTGGGTATCCACGTAGGAGCGATGACTTTTCTCCTGGGCAGATTTGTTTGCAAGACATATTACAAGATATTTATAGGTCGAAAAGAAAGCGCATGATACGTAGGGGCGCCGTTGACAAGCCCGCTTGGTAAGCAGAAACGCGTCGTGGGGTGCTTCACGGGCTTGTCAACGCATTCGTTGATCTAAATCAGGGACGAGATATCGGCCTTGGAGCAGGGAGCGCGTGTCCTGGCATGCCCCATAGGCGTGAACGGAAGACATCATCGACAGGAAGCGAGCGGCGTCTCCGTAGGG
>JALYVR010000810.1 GCA_030853145.1 Chloroflexota bacterium
GTGTATCTCTGCCTCGGCCTGGAGTGTTCTTCCCCTATGAGACGAACTGGTTGGTATACGCCTGCGCCAGATCTGCCTCGGCAGGAATAAGCTTCTGCGCAACCATAAAATCAGCCATCGATTGCCAGGTCGCGCTATCGTTATAGCCCAGTTTCTTGCTCTGCCAGAACGGAATAGTGGCCTGCAAGATGCTCAGGGCGTGCGCCGTATCTGTCAGACCGGGGATGTATGTTTTGCTGATCTGTACCGCCCCGGCGGGGTCCGCGATGGTGTCTCTCAGCCCCTTCATTGTCGCCTGCACAAAGCTGCGCACGACCTGGGGCTGGCTTTGCAGCGTCTCTGTCGTGGTCACAACGCCATTAGAGATCAGCGGCTGGTAGTCCGCCACGGCGAAGGTGCGCACGGGGAAGCCGCGCTGCTGCAATTTCAGAGGCTCATTGTTCGCGTAACCCATCACCGCGTCCACGCGCTTGCCGAGCAGCGCCGCTACCTGCGTAAAGCCGATAGATTGCAGGTGGATGTCCGCTAACGACAGATGCGTGTGATACAACAGCGCCAGCAGGCCCACGTAGGTCGCGCCAAAGGGTCCCGGCACGCCGATAGTGTGCCCTTTGAGATCGGCCAGCGTATGAATGGGGGAATTCGCGGGCACGATCAGGCTGACGGGATAGCGCTGGAAGACCGTTCCCACGTTCACGACTGACAGGTGTTTGCTGCGCGCCACCAATTCTTCGTCGCCGCTGACAAAGACAAACGTATTGGCTCCGCCGATCATCGAGCCAATCAGGTCGTTGACGAAGCCATGATGAAAGGTCACATCCAGACCTGCCGCCTGGTAGTAGCCCTTGCTTTTAGCGACATAGAACGGCGCGAACTGGATATCGGGAATGTAGCCCAGGCCAATGGTGACCTTTGTCAGCGTCTTTCCCGCTGGAGTACCGGCGTTCCCTGATGGGGTACTATCACATGCCGCTATTACGAGCGCGAGCAGTAGAAGCAGCGAGAAAAAAGGCCACAGCCCTAAATGACGATGAATACGCATCTGCATTTCTCTCCATTTACCGAATTATGAATATATGTTGTGTAGCTAGTAGACGGCCTGTGCCAGCTTTATCAGCAGCCAGGAAAAGGCGTAGTACAGCGCGGCTATGACCGTCAGCACGATCAAGGTAGCGAACATGAAGGCCATGTCGTACTGATCTTTAGCCTGGAGGATCAAGGCTCCCAGGCCCTGGTCGCCGCCGCTGACAAATTCTCCCACCAGCGCCCCTGTAATAGACAGCACCAGGCCGGCACGGATCGCCGCCAGGATGGCCGGCAGGGCCAGGGGAAACTCGATGTGCGCCAGCAGCGACCAGCCGGAGGCGCCATCCAGGCGCGCGGCTTCGATCAGCGCCTGGTCGATGGTTTGCACGCCCAGCGCGATGGTGATCACCATCAAGAAAAGGACCACCAGCATAGACAGGATCACATGTGGGACCAGGCCGTAGCCCAGCCAGAGCACAAGGATTGGCGCGATCACAATCGCCGGTATCGCCTGGCCGACGACGAGGTAGGGATTGAT
Source organism: Chloroflexota bacterium (assembly GCA_030853145.1). Taxonomy (GTDB): domain Bacteria; phylum Chloroflexota; class Ktedonobacteria; order Ktedonobacterales; family Ktedonobacteraceae; genus JALYTT01. Next base: position 1,565 of record JALYVR010000810.1, read on the forward strand.
CGTGATGGCAACCCAACGCGATTTCGCCAGCCCATAGCCCAGTGGCAGCGCTAAGGCCAGCGCGAGCAGAAATCCCAGCAGGCTTTCCTGGACCGTCACTGCCGCGCTGCTGAGGAATATGCCCGAATGCAGGCCATCACCCAGGCTGGCAAGCACATCTACCGGAGCCGGAAGGAACAGTGGCGAGATATGCCCATACGTGGTACCAATGTACCAACTGAGGAGGATGAAGATTCCCAGTGCAGCAGACGGCAGGACCGATGTCAGCCGCCTGACTACTTTCAAAGAGGCCGGCGGGCGCCCACCAGGCGCACCGCTATGTGTAAGGACACCCCTTGCCCTCCTCACGGGTATCCTGCTCGCCGGTGTGCCTGGTGCCGGCCGGCCTTCCGGAGCCAGCAGCGTTTCGTTCGCAGGCGCACCGGGTGCCTGCTGCTGTACCTTCAATAGAAGGGTTTTTGTAGCCGATGTTGTAACACTCATCATTGCCCTCGATTGGTTAGTTCTACTGATGGACATCCCAAAACATAGGGAACCATCAATCCAACTGGCCTGAGGGGGCATGTGAGGGAGACGAAGGAGAGCGCCGCGAATCACGAGTGAAGCCAATAGCCCAACAGCCCTGCTGCGCTAGCGCAACAAGGCGTCTGATTCGTTCGCACGTATGCCAAACCTTCTCCCATCCGGACTGTTACCGTCGGCCTCGGCTTCACACCGAATCTGTCAGCTCACGAGCCATCATCTGCGCCCATGAGAGACTAGCGGGCTCGGCAAGCGCCACCAGGCGCCGACCATACCGCCGGTCGGGAATTGCACCCTGCCCCGAAGGTCTTCTGTTAGTAAGTATGACACAAAATACTCAAGAAAAGCAAGAGATCATGGAGATGGGGAT
>JALYVR010000139.1 GCA_030853145.1 Chloroflexota bacterium
CTTACACGTATGTGGCAAGCAGGCTGCCTACGCAGAATGGGGGCGTCTCACCCGTTCATTGACGCTTGACGGTGTACTACTTTGTCAAAGCCGCCGGAGCGTCGGTGAACGGCCCTACCTTATACAGGTCGTCGCGGTTCCAGGCTACCTGGAAGGTGGCGGCGGTCAGCGCCACGATGAGCCAGATGAAGAGCGAGGCCAGCGCCAGGGCCACGCGAGTATCCTTGAGCTTGAAGATGGCCACGAAGCCGCTCACTATTGTCAACAGGAGCATACTCAAGGTGAGCACGAAGGCGTTGATGGGGGAACGCAGGCTGAAGTAGGCCGCGTTGAAGACCACGTAGTTGACCCAGGTCGCGGCTTGCAGCGCCAGAAATGGCGTCCGGCCCGGCGCGTTGCGGGGTTTGTTCAACACCAGCAACGTACCCCAGATCATCGAGAAATTGTTAAAGGTCCACGCCGGCCCGAAGGCCCAGGAAGGGGGCGTGAAAACCGACTGCTTTAGCTGGGAAAAGTAGCTGACATCTCCGAAGATATCCTCTCGTAGGCCCTTGCCTCTATTGCCGGCCAGCGCGCTTACCAGGCCCGATAGGCCGAAGGTCAGCGCCTGCGCCACCACATAGAATGCTGCCCCGTGGTACCAGCGCCAGCGCGGCTGCGAACCGGCGGCATGTTGCAGGCCATGGTTTCTGTTTCGCTGCGTCAGGCGATCTATCGTGCGAGTTGTAACTGACATGTATGCTCCTCTCGTGTATGGCATTGGACAATCATAGCTGGGCACGCGATGGCCCTGCAGAAAGTTTCTCTCCCTGTTTGACGCTTCTGTGCTGTGCTTCAGGTAAGTCTGTCATCTCGTAGGGTTACCATGGGCGTGAACGTAGGGGCGCCGTTTACAAGCCCGCCTGTTCAGGTCTGAAGTTCATGCCTATTGCTCCGTCAAGTGAAGCTTGACGGGTGAAATGGTGGCTGGGACATGGCGACCGCAAGGGTCGCTACTACACCTTGTCCATCAAGTGAAGCTTGACGGAGCACTATGAAGCAAGCCACGCCCTACGAGATGGGCAGTCAATCCTTGTTAGGCAGGGGGAAAGGATGCTGCAAGCGCGGGGTGATCAGCGCTAGAGCGTCTGGACAAAGCTGGCGATGATCGCCTGCACCTCTTGCAGGCGTTCGTGGAAGAAGTGGTCCGCGCCCTCCACGGCCACCATGCTCTTTGGAGGGGGTAACTGCTCGAACCAGCGTACCGTCTGATCGTAGGGCGCAAGCTCATCGAGCGTGCCATGCACCAGGAGCTTCGCTTTGTGACAATCCTTGAGCGTATCGCCATTAAAATTACGCGCAGGCACGCCCAGGCCGATCAGCGCCTGCACGCGCCCATCGCTGGCCCCGGCGCGCAGGCCGATATAGGCGCCAAAGGAGAAACCGGCCAGGATCACGGGCAGGCCCGGGTAGCGATGGCTCAGGAAATCCAGGGCATAGCGTACATCATCCAGCTCTCCCCGGCCCTCGTCATAGGTTCCGGAACTTCGACCTACCCCGCGGAAGTTGAAACGCAGCGCCGGCATTTGCAGCGCCTGTAGCACCTGGGCCGTTTTGAAGACGACCTTATTATGCATGGTGCCGCCATAAAGCGGGTGTGGATGGCATACAAGCGAGGCATAGTTCGGAATGACGCCTGCCTCTTCAGGTTTAAGAATCCCCTCTAGATACCCCAGTGGAGAGGGGATATTGACATGCAATATCTGACCGATAACTGGCCTTCCCTTTCTCTCTTTTCTTCCTTACCCAAACAGCGTAGAGGCCCGTATATTACCTCTAATAGTATAACACGATTTTAGTCTATCTGCCGGCCTTGGAGCAGGGCATTCGCGAGGGAGTACCCCACTTGTGGTTACGCCTATACTTGTCATAGAAGCATAGTTATCACTGCACAGTGGGACATATACCGTGCCCCCGGCATGCGCCCTCGACAAAATCCTTACTGTTTCATGATAATCGGGGTATATGCAGCATCTCGCATGCAGGTCAACGCGAGCGAGATGCAGGAGTAAGGATAAAAAATGGAGACTTACGGGTCGCACGAGTACCCAGGACGCCTCTTCGTTGTAGAGGGGGTCGATGGCTCTGGCAAAAGCACGCAGATCGCGCTCCTGCGCCAGTGGCTGATTAGCGAAGGCTATACGGTCTTCTTCAGCGAGTGGAACTCATCGCCCATTGTCAAAGAGATCACCAGTAAGGGCAAGAAAAAGCAGTTGCTCACGCCCACCACCTTCAGCCTGATCCATGCTACCGATTTCGCTGACCGCACAGAGCACGATATCATCCCGCCCCTCAAAGCCGGCGCGATTGTGCTGGCCGACCGCTACATCTACACCGCTTTTGCCCGCGACGTGGCCCGCAACGTGGATCGCACATGGGTACGCGATCTGTACCAGTTTGCCATTAAGCCGACCACAGCATTCTATTACCGGGTGCCGCTGGATATCTCGCTCAAGCGCATCTTGACGGGCCGTGCCGAACTCAAATACTACGAAGCGGGCATGGATCTCGGCCTGAGCCACGATCCACGCGAGAGCTTCACATTATTTCAGCAGCGCATCATCGATGAGTACGAAGCTATGGTTCACGAGTTTGGGCTGACGGTAATGGACGCCACACTGCCCATCCCCGATCAACAACGCCGGATGCGCCAGCTTATCCGGCCCTATCTGCGGCACGCGCGGCGGACACGCCCATCATCTCAGAAGATGGCCTGGGCAGGCCTGGCACGCGAGATGCGCCCAGCGCAGGAGGTAGTGGAGGAGCAGGAAAGAGACGCCAGATGATGACTCTGCCCAAATACCTGGGAACACGTGCTACGCAGGCAGCAACAGAGAGAAGGACCCTATGACCCGTCTTGAATTTTATGGAACCGATGCCATCCACCTGAAAGAGCGCGAAGAAGTGCTCCCAGGGCGTTTGATCGTCATCGAGGGCACCGACGGCGTGGGCCGAACGACACAACTGCACCAGTTGCGACCCTGGCTAGAGAGCAGCGGCTATGCCGTAATCGACACTGAAATGACCGGCTCTTTGCTGGTGGGCAAGGGCCTCAAACGCGCCAAAGAGGGCAATACCCTTGGCCCGATCACCCTGAACCTCTTCTACGCCACCGACTTCGTGGACCGCTTCGAGTGCGAGATTCTGCCGGCCCTGCGCGCTGGTTTCGTCGTGCTCACCGACCGCTACATCTACTCGCTGATGGCGCGTGCGCTCGTGCGCGGGGCTGACCCGCGCTGGATTCGCTCGCTCTATGGCCTGGCGCTCAAGCCCGACGCCATCTTCTACCTGCGCGCGGAACTCGATGACCTGATCTCGCGCGTCCTGCAGCGCGGCGGCTTCGATTACTGGGAGTCCGGCATGGATGTGCGGCTGGGCGAAGATTTCTATGGCAGCTTCATCAACTATCAAACTCGCCTGCTGGAACACTATGACGCCATGACCGGGGAGTACCACTTCCAGGTGATCGACGCGAGCCTGCCCATCGGGCAGGTCACCGAACAACTGAAGCGCAAGATTCTGCACCTGCTACCATAGGGGTAAACACGCCATCTCACCTCCCCCCACCCGACAGAAGGAGCACCCCGATACCCGTCCATTGAAGCGTGCCAGAGCACGACGAAGAGCGGGCGACTTGTAAATCGCCCTGGCTGAAAAAACAGCTAGAGGCAATAGCGATGGAATTATGCTATTATATACAAGGCCGGACGTGATCTAGCGTACGGCACTCGCATTGCCATTCTATTAAAGAAACTAAAGAAACAGAAATTATCGATGACAACGCAGGAGCAGGAGCTATTTTGTAACGAGTGCGGCGCGGCGAATGCGCCCACGGCGAGGTTCTGTCAGAATTGCGCCAGGCCGTTGCCTTTTACGCATATAACCGGGACGCTCACAGAGAAGACCATGCTTGCCGGGCGCTATCAACTGATCAGTTGTATTGGCCAGGGAGGCATGGGCGCGGTCTACAAGGCTGCCGATACGCGCTTCAACAATCGCCCGCTGGCCATCAAAGAGATGAGCAAGGCGGGACTTTCGCCCGCGCGCATCCAGGAGGCTGAGTCGTCCTTTGAGCATGAGGCGCTCTTGCTTGCCGATTTGCTGCACCCCAATTTGCCGCGTATCTACGACCACTTCGCCGAGAACGAGCGCTCCTACCTGGTGATGGACTTTATCGAGGGCCAGACGCTGGAAGAATATCTGGAACACGCGGGCGGCGACCCTCTGCCTGTAGAGACGGTCATTACCTGGGGCGAACAGCTCTGCGATGTGCTTGGCTACCTGCACAGCCGCCAGCCACCGATCATTTTTCGTGACCTCAAGCCCTCAAACGTCATGCTCGACGAGCGCGGGCACCTCTTTTTGATCGACTTTGGCATCGCACGCCTCTTCAAACCAGGGCAGTCGCACGACACCACCGCACTCGGCTCGCCAGGCTACGCTGCCCCAGAACAATATGGCAAGTCGCAGAGCACACCGCGCTCGGATATCTATAGTCTGGGCGCGCTCATGCACCACCTGCTCACCGGCATCGACCCGGTTGACCAGCCGTTCTTTTTCCGGCCGGCGTCGCAGGTGAATCCGAAGGTCGATCCCCGGCTTGAAGATCTGCTGCGGCGTATGCTGGAGATGGACCCGGAACGTCGTCCGGCCAGCACGCAGGAGGTGCTGCAGGGCCTGCGCGATCGTACGTCACCCCTGCCCCAGCAGGCTTCGGAGGTTGAGCGGCTGCTGAAAGAGGCGCGTACACTGCAAACGCAGCACCGGCTGGATGACGCCCTCAAGGTCTACGACGAGACTGTGAAGCTCGACGCCACCAACCCGCTTGGCTGGCAGGGACGCGGCCTGACGCAAGGCCTGCGTGCGCGCCACAAGGAGGCTCTGGACGCCTTCAATTATGCCTTGAGCCTGAATCCGGCGCTGGTCGTCTCCTGGAATGGCAAAGGCACGGCCCTGAGTGCCCTCCACCGCTACCCGGAAGCCCTTGATGCCTTCAACCAGGCCCTGCAAATGGACTCGCGCAATGCCGCCGCCTGGAATGGCAAGGGGGCAGTGCTCAGTTCGTTGAAACGTCCAGATGAGGCCATTACCGCCTTTGACAATGCGCTGCATCACGATCCACGCATGGCCCAGGCCTGGAACAACAAGGGGCTGGTGCTCAGCCAGCAGGGCAAGACGCACCTGGCCCTGACTGCCTTCGAGCAGGCGCTCAGGCATGATCGCACCATGGCGTCATCCTGGAACGGCAAGGGCAATATGTTGCACGAACTGGGCAAGTTGCCGGAGGCGCTGGATGCCTACGAGCAGGCCGCCCGCTACAATCCCGCGCTCGTCCCCGCCTGGAATGGCAAGGGAGCGGTGCTCTACGATATGCGTCGCTACCAGGAGGCGTACGCCGCTTTTGAGCGCGCCCGGAGCCTGGATAAAAACTACGCGCCCGCCTGCTATGGTATGGGGCAGGTGCTCTTCGCCCAGCGTAAACTGAGGCAGGCGCTCACGCAATTTGAGCAGGCCATCAAGACCGATGCGAACTTTGTCAAAGCCTGGACGAGGCGCGGCAACGTCCTTGATGAACTGGGCGACCGCCAGCTCGCCCTGGAGTCCTTCAATCGGGCGCTCACGCTCGATCCTCACCACGCGCTGGCCTGGCAGGGCAAAGGCGCCATGCTATACCACCTGCAACGGTATTCCGAGGCGTTGAGTGCTTACGATCACGCGCTGAAGATCAACCCCTCTTTCGCGCAGGCCTGGAACGGCAAAGGGAACGTCTTGTACCGGCAGGCGCGCTACTCGCAGGCGCTTGAGGCCTATGATCGCGCGCTCAGCTTGAATCCACGCATGCCTACCGCCTGGCACAATAAAGCTCTGCTCTACTACCAGTGGGGACGCTACGAGGATGCCCTGCATGCCGCCGAAGAGGCCATTCGCCTCAATCCACGCGACCCCGACCCCTGGCTGCGCAAGGCCGAGTCGCTCAAGCGCCTGCGCCGGCGTAAGGATGCGCGGGAGGCGGAAGTGGAGGCCATGCGGCTACGCAGCCCGTCCGTTCCGTAGGCATCCGCTGCCCATATTGAAATACTCAGCGAGTCAGGGCACCCATGTATCGCGCCGGGGCTGACCCAACGACAGGGTTGCCGGGCGTGATAAATCACGCAGCTACGAAGGGCGAGCGCTTGATCGCGCGGAGGCTGAGCATTCTTATGATGAGGGTGGTTGCAGCAAAAGCTGGCCGCAGCGTATGCTGGTGACAAATACTAGCAACCGGTCAATTCCCAGGTCGCTGGCTGCGCGGCAATCTGCCCACGGCGCGCCCTTGTCGTTTTCAAACCATTCGATGATGTTCTGGCCGGAGTCTGTATGATCCAGCCACATCCTGGTCTTGCTCACATAGACGGTGTGCAGGCCGGGGGGCGTCGGCGTCCTCGCCTCCACCTGGTCGGTCGCCTGCACCGAGAGATACACATGATAGTAGTTATCGACAAGGTAGTCCGCCTGGTATAAGCCAGGCAGCGGCGTACCCGTCTGACTGGGCTGGTTGGGGAGCAGAATACGGTAAGGGCCGGCATCAAGTATCTGCACATTATTGGCGATAGGAGTGAAGGTATTCGTGTTGGTGGGCGCAGCGCCGGGGAGGCGCCAGAAGCCCTGCCAGGCATCGTTCAAGGCGGAGGGATTTAACTCAAACATGATGCCGGGACCCAGGATCAGAAAGATGAGCGCCGCCGCCACCATCGTGAAGGCCTGCTGCCAGCGGCGCTGTCGCCTGGCAGGGGGCGTGGTCAGCAGTTTGGCATTCAGGTGTGTACCCAGGCGCTGACGCCGGTCTTCGGCAGCGTCGTTCAGTTCGCTCAGCGGAGAGAGCGCGTTTAGGAGCTGCCCCGCCACATGCAGCAGCTCATCGTCGGCAGGTGATGGTACGTCGCCCCCTTCCACTATCGAATCCAATCGGTCCAGCCACGCATCGTCGTAACCATCACGATGGTATCTCATTAGCGGATCTCCCTCCCCAACGCATCGCGCAACCGGCCAAGGGCGCGATAAATAGTTGAACTGACTGTCCCTTCGGGCACATGCAGCACCCGCGCGATCTCCCGGTTCCGCAGGTGCGCGACAAACTTCAAGCCGATCATTTCACGCTCACGCTCAGATAAACCATCGAGATGCTTCAATAAAATAGCTTGCTCCTCATGAGCCAGGACGGCCTCCTCCGGCGAGTTGACCCACGGATGATCCACGTCGATCAGCAGGTCGAGCGACACTTCCGCCTGACGCCGGCGGAAATAATCCGTAGCGCAGTTGCGGGCCACGCGAAAGAGCCACGCGCCGGCGGCATCCAACGCCTGCAAATCCGCCATGTGCAGCAGCGCCCGCTCAAAGACTATCGATGTCAGGTCCTCTGCTACATCAAACATGCCGGTGCGAAAACGTAAGAATGCCAGCACACGCGGATAGTACCGCTGGTACAGGGCATCAAAGGAGATCTGCTGTTCTCTCTCCCCAATGACCAGTGTACGCTGTTCTTCCTGGCTAGCGGGTAATGACCAGCTTGAGGAGATCCCAACTCTCCCCATTTCCATACGCTATGTCTCCGCCGGGTATTTTGTATTATCTAACAAAACGCAGTAAGATGAAAAGTAGTGCAAAAATAATGGCACAATAAAATATTCCTGAAAACTCTTCCAGGACCGAACTCCCGTGACCGGCGTGGCTGCCGCACGGGCGAGGCAAGCCATAGCCCCTACGCCGGTCGCAGATAGCCCTTTTTATGTACTACGTTTATGAGCGGCGATTCCTCTCAATGAAAGTTGAATGGACTACTCCGCCCTAGTCGCATACGCGACAGGCATGGTATAATAGCCTACACTGCTCCTTCAGGCAGTGAGGGATTATTGCGAGAGGAATTGCGTGAGGCCAGGATGCTTCATTCATGAGTATGTTTCGTAAGATATTGATCGCCAACCGCGGTGAAATCGCGTTGCGCGTTATTCGGGCCTGCCGCGAAATGGGCATTCGCAGCATCGTGGCTCATTCGGAGGCGGACCGTGACTCGCTTCCGGTGCGCGTGGCAGATGAGCACATTTGTATCGGGCCAGGAGCGAGTGGCAAAAGCTACCTGAACATTCCGAACATTATCAGCGCCGCGCTCATCTCAGGCGCGGATGCTATCCATCCCGGCTATGGTTTTCTTTCCGAGAACACCAGCTTCGCCGAGATCTGCGCCGATGTGCGCCTGACGTTTATTGGCCCCTCGTCGGCAGTCATGGCAATTATGGGAGACAAGGTATCGGCGCGAGAGGCCATGGCGGCCGGTGGCCTGCCTATGCTGCCGGGGACGCGTGTCCTGCGCACGATGGTTGAGGCCCGCGAGACCGCGGGCGACGTGGGCTTTCCGCTGATGCTCAAAGCGGCAGCGGGCGGTGGTGGGCGTGGCATCCGCCTGGTCAAGCGCGCGGATGAGTTCGAGCGCGCCTTTACCCTGGCGCAGAACGAGGCCCGTGAAGCGTTCCACGATGACGGCATCTATCTCGAACGCTACCTGGCGCGCGCGCGACACATCGAGATCCAGGTGCTCGTCGATAACTATGGACACGGCGTTCACCTTGGCGAGCGTAACTGCTCCTGCCAGCGGCGTAATCAAAAGCTGCTCGAAGAGTCGCCCAGCCCCCACCTGTCGCCAGAACTGCGCCAGGAGATGGGCGAGAAGGCTGTACGGGCAGTGTGCGAGATCGGCTATCGCAATGCTGGCACGCTTGAGTTCCTGGTCGACGAGCAGGAGCGCTATTATTTTATGGAGATGAACACGCGTTTGCAGGTAGAGCACCCGGTGACGGAGCTGGTCACCAGCACCGACCTGGTGAAGGAGCAGATCCGCATTGCCGCCGGTATGCCCCTGCGTCTCCAACAGGAAGACATCCGCTTTCATGGCCATGCCATGGAATGCCGCATCACGGCGGAGGACGCGGACCATGATTTCCGCCCGCAAACAGGGACCGTAGAGCGCTATCTGCCTCCCGGTGGGCCGGGCGTGCGCGTCGATAGCCATCTCTATGCTGGCTACGAGGTGCCGCCCCACTACGATTCTCTGCTGGCAAAGCTGATTGTGTGGGCTGAGAACCGCGATGCCGCCATCGCACGTATGCAACGCGCACTTGATGAATTCGTCATCGAGGGCCTGCCGACCACGATCCCATTCCATCAACGTCTGCTGAAACATGAGGGCTTTCTCCGGGGCGATACGTACACACGTTTCATCCAGGAAGAGGCCGCCGCGCTAGGGATTTAATAGGAGGTGACGTTATGTCTCGTGTAGTTGTAACCGGTTTAGGGCTGATTACCTCCCTGGGGAACGACCTCGCTTCATCCTGGGAGGCACTCTGCCAGGGCAAGTCCGGTATCGGTGAGATTACCGGCTACGATACAAGCCAGTTTCGCGTCCACTTCGGCGGCCAGGTCAGGGACTTCGATTCCTCGCTCTACATGGACCGCAAGGAGGTGCGCC